>DASYSW010000099.1:0-21366 GCA_036002905.1 Chitinophagaceae bacterium | reverse complement strand
ACAATCTCAAGCACGAACTACAAGAGCTACTCAAGAATGATAAGCGAATCGGTGAAATAAAAAAAGATTACGGAGAATTAAAAAGAATATTGAGTGAAGGGGGTAACGCTTCCGCGAACGCAGCGAGATCGATCATCGATTTTTTATCTCAGTAATTTAATGGCAAGTATTATCATGCAAAGGATAAACATAAAAAAACAAATCCGGTTGATCCAATGCATGTAGCCCACCCATTTTGTTTCAGGCTTATCCGGCTTTCTCAAATAGAAGTATTGTGATATTTGCCTCCAGACGCCCATCGCGATGATTCAATGCTTCAAAATTACAGTTATAAAATGAATCATGTATCTTCCTTGTTAAACGATCTCTTCCATGACTCTTAATCTTCGTTCCTGTTTTTTGATCACGGTACTAATTCCGGCGACTATTTTTTCCCAATCGCTCAGCCGTCTCGATGGCAGTAAGATCAGTTCTGCTCAACTCGATAATAAAGTTCAGCAACTGATCAAAGATGGAAATGTACAGGGTCTTGCCATCACGGTTTTTAATAAAAATAAAGCTGTTTATAAAAAGGTGTTTGGTTATAAACGCTTTGATACAAAAGAGCCTTTGCAAACAAATACTAATTTCTACGGGGCATCATTAAGCAAGGCAGTTTTCTCGGTTCTTGTAATGAAGATGGTCGAGGAAAACGTGATTGAGCTGGATAAACCCCTGGAAAGTTATTTGCCTCAACCTATATATGCATATGGCAAAGGATCAAGTTGGAACCAGGATTATACTTCTTTGCAGGAAGATTCTCTTTACAAAAAGATAACAGCAAGGATGTGTCTTGATCATTCCTCGGGTTTTCCCAACTGGCGCTGGTATGAACCGGACCAAAAACTTCGGGTTCTCTTTCAGCCGGGTACTGGTTACAGTTATTCCGGCGAAGGTTTGTGTTACCTGCAATTTGTACTCGAGAAGATAACAGGAAAATCATTAGAGCAACTCATGGAAGAAAAAATCTTTCGTCCTTTAAAGATGACTACATCAGCGTACTACTGGCAACCCCGTTTTGAAGCGAACTATTGTTTTGGTCATGCCGCTGACAATAAAGTTTATGAAAAAGATAAAGACAATGCTCCTCGCAGTGCGAGTACGCTGGAAACCACTCCTGATGATCTTAGCTTGTTTTTCGCAGGAGTATTACAAAAAAAGATCCTTACACCAGCTTCGTATGAAGAAATGTTCACGCCGCAATTGAGACTCCGTTCGAAAATACAGATGGAGGCACGATCATGGCTTGACTCGACCAATAGCGAGAATGATAATATCCAGCTCAGCTATGGGCTCGGGTGGGGAATTCTGCAAACGCCTTATGGATTTGGTGCTTTTAAAGAGGGTCATGGCGATGGCTTCCAGCATTACGCAATAATTTTTCCCGACAAGCAAATGGGTATTTTAATTATGACCAACAGTGATAATGGTGAAGGAATTTTCAAACAATTACTTGAGGTTGCAATTGCAGACAAGTATACACCATGGCGCTGGCAGAACTATATTCCTTACGACCAGAAAAAATAACCATTACCGCTTTCTCGAATAATAAGCATCGGTGACCGCGACTTCTGTACAACTTAAGGCCTTTTCTTTCTATTTTAATAACCCTGACGTTTAATCTGTCTTTTTTTCCTGGCTACTGAAAAAAAGGCGAGCTAGTTGACAACTTTTCAGACTTTTTGGTATTGGCATTTCTTCTGAAAGAAAATTTTTTTGAAAAAAAGGAGGTTTATATGACAACCGCAATTGTAAAAAGACAAAATGGTAGTCCATCTGTTTCTTTTGGAAGTGTTGTTGATAACATCTTCCAGAACAGCCTGCGTCGTTTTTTAGATGACAATTTCTGGGATACTGACGCGTCGTTGACAGGAGGTTCTGTACCTATAAATGTGCGTGAAACCAACCTGCAGTATGAAATGGATGTCATTGCCCCTGGATGCAGGAAGGAAGATTTTGCTATTAATGTCGAAAACAATACTCTTACGATCTCTTTTGCGCATAAAGACGAACCGAAGGAACAGAATGAAAAAGCAGGATGGGTAAGAAACGAATATGTACAGCAATCATTCACCCGAAGCTTTACACTCGATGAAACCGTTGACGTAAACAAAATCACGGCTGCCTACAAAGACGGCATCCTGCAACTGATATTACCCAAAAATGAAAAAGCGCAAAAATGGGTAAAGAATATTGAAATTAAATGATGCCTGAACAGCAAGGATTACCATTTACAGTACTTAGGGCGGAATAGTCGGTTATTCCGCCTTTTAATTAAGTAGAGTGATTTATGTATCCCCTATTGTTCGCCGTAAGCATTATGTGCCTGGTGATATTGTTGCTGATCTTTATATTGCGACGTTTTCATCAGCCATACCTTATTGCTTATATCATAGCAGGGGTCATACTCGGGCCACATGTGACAGGTATTTTTTCATCGACTGGCAATATCGTTTCACTTGGTGAAATTGGCATTCTGCTACTCATGTTTTTTCTCGGTATTGAGATAAATATTCCCGACAAGAGAAACTATTTAAGGATACCAGTCATAGCACAGGCAATAAAAACAATACTTTGCCTGGTCATTTCTCTGTTCATCGGTAAGTGGCTTCACTGGAAGGTTGGAAACATCGTGCTGCTGACAATACTTTTTGTTTTTAATAGCACGGCAGTAGTAAGCGAATTTCTCAGAAAAAATCGCGAGTTGCAAACATTTACGGGTAAAATTGTACTGAACATGCTGTTATTGCAGGACATCATGATCGGTCCCGTCCTGACTTTTTTCCAGTTTTTGGGCAATCAGAAACCTCACACGTTTAAGATCATCGCTGCTCTGACAGCGTGCCTGTTAATTTTCTTATTATTGCAGGCGATCAGAAACAGGGGCCTGCTTCAACCGGCATTTGTAAAAGAAATTCAGCATGATCACGAGCTACAGGTATTTGCAGGCGCATTCATATGTCTTGGCTTCGCTTTACTGGCCTCGGCGGCAGGATTGACACCGGCTATCGGAAGCTTTATTGCCGGTATATACATTGGGCGAACCAGCACGTTTCATTGGCTCGAAAACGCTTTACATCCCTTTAAAATATTTTTTGTTGCGCTTTTTTTCATGTCCATTGGGCTCTCGCTTGAAATGCCGTACATAATCAGTAACTATAAAAATATCATAGCATTTTCTTTTTTGGTGCTCCTTATCAATAGTCTCCTGTCTGCCATTGTATTTAAAATAATTGGGGTTTCCTGGCCTCAAAGTATGTATGTAGGCGCATTGCTGTCGCAAACAGGCGAGCTTGGCATCCTTGCCTGTTCATTAGCCCATGAATTGAACATTGTCGATGACAATTTTTTTAAGGACGCACTTGCCATTACCGGGTTATCGCTCTTATGTTCCACTATCTGGATGGGGATACTCAGAAGGCTTATTTACATAAAACATGAAAATTAGCATTATGGAAACGACATTTTCGATAGAATTCTCCATGAAGACAAGAGAAGGATTAGAAAGTTTCGCCACGTTTTCTGTAGGCAATAAACGGGAAAAGGCGTATGCCATTTTTAATCAGTTGAAGGGAGAACCTGATGTGACAGAAAAGGATATTCTTTTTATTGATCTTATTGAGACAGCAGCTGGCCTTCCTGTAAACCTTAAAATGATAAGCTGCACGCTCAATCAGCTGACGAAGAATTGCAGGATCATTACAAGAGAACTTTTTAAGTTGAAGAATATAGAAGGCGGAGGTAGCGAAGTTGAAATTTAGTGAAGAACATGGGGTTGATAACTATCGGAACGGCCTTGTCAATCATTCCAAATTAACCCAGGTTTATCCGGTTGAATCCAAAATCGGGGCGATTCGTGAAATTCTGAATAATAAAGCCATCAGTAATGGCGTTACTCTCGCAGTAAATTTAGTGGAGAATATCGGAGTCGAACCGACGACCTCTTGCATGCCATGCAAGCGCTCTAGCCAGCTGAGCTAATTCCCCTGGTGGGCAGCAAAAATAAAGGATTCATTTTTAAGATTGTCCACGAAATTGAGTTTGTTACAACCAGGAAAAAATTTAGTCAGCAATAACAGATATCTTTGTCCCTTCACTCCGAACCGCTAAATGACCTTTGTCAATCATCCGTAGGTAGACCATGAGAATAAATTTAGCGCTTATACTTTCCATTATTGTGGCCGTGGGCATTGTAGCCCTTGTTTTTACAGCATTCCAGATCTCTTCAGAAAAACAAAAATTAAATAGTGACCTCCAGGCAAAGACAGTTCGTTCAGCCGAAGACTTTTATAAGGCCTACTTGAGGCACTTAGAGGATCGTGATACCATACCGTTGAGAGCCATCACGGACAGTGTCATTAAACAGTATAGTTTTACTGGCCTCGCCATCTATTATAACCGCGACAGCATCTTCCCGCTCACCAGTCCGACAGAACTTCTACTCCAACATTCATCTGATTATATCACCAGGGCAGTATCAGCTGATACTTCCATGGGGAACATGGTCAGGTCGGAGGGAAAAAAATCGTACGAATATATCAGGATCGTAAAACGGGAAAACAAACCATCACTCGCAGTGATATTCTATGCGGACGCCGAGTATATCAAAAATATTTTGAAAAGCATCTGGCTGGGGAATTTTATTCGTTGGTTCATCCAGGCGCTGGTGATCTCGATAGTCACTTTACTTGTCATCAGGTGGGGCATTTTAAGACCATTGAACAGGATCGTCGAGTGGGTCAAAGCCGCAAGGTTTGGCAATGTCGAGCTGATCGCTAAGCGGCCGCCAATAAATTTCCTTGCGCCATTGTACAAGGAGATCTCTGGCATCGCCCAGGCCATGCAAGAAGCAAGAGCCATTGCACAAGAGGAAGCAAGACTAAGGACCACCGGCGAGGCTATCTGGACGCCTGAACGATTGAATGAAGAAATGAAGCAGATCCTGGAGAATAAAATGATGGTGGTCGTTTCCAACCGTGAACCTTACATGCATGTCCATGCCGGTAAAGAAATAAAGTGCATTGTTCCTGCAAGTGGAATGGTTACAGCGATGGAACCTATATTAAAAGCCTGTGGAGGTTTATGGATCGCGTCTGGCAGCGGGGATGCTGACAGGGAGACTGTAGATAAGAACGATAAGGTCCAGGTTCCTCCTTACGAAAATAAATATACACTTCGCCGGGTTTGGCTTACAAAGGAGCAGGAAGATCATTACTACTACGGCTTTTCCAATGAAGGGTTATGGCCTCTTTGTCACATCGCGCATACCCGGCCGGTTTTTAGAAAGGAGGACTGGGATTTTTACCAGGAGGTAAATGAATTATATGCCAATGCTGTAGTGGAAGAGATCAAAAACCAGGAAGATCCCTTTATACTTGTCCAGGATTATCACTTTGCGCTTCTGCCAAAGATGATAAAGGATAGAAGACCCGATGCGAAAGTTGCTATTTTCTGGCATATCCCCTGGCCCAATCCCGAATCATTTGGCATTTGCCCCTGGCAAAAGGAATTGCTAAGTGGTATGCTTGGCGCGGATCTCATTGGCTTTCATACACAATATCATTGCAATAATTTCCTGGAAACGGTCAATAATTCTCTTGAGTCTAGAGTGATCTGGGAAAACTTTTCAGTCAAGATAGGCAACCAGTTCACCCTTGTAAAACCATTCCCGATCAGTATTGCTTTTACATTAAAAGATTATGACAATGGAAACGAACAACTGAAACTGGAAGTGCCGGAGATTCTAAAGCATTACGGACTTAGCGCAAAATATCTTGGAATTGGAGTTGACCGCATCGACTACACCAAAGGCCTGATTGAAAAGTTTCTTGCTATCGAAAGATTTTTAGAAAAATACCCGATCTACCAGGGGCAGTTTACATTTGTCCAGATAGGCGCTCCCAGCCGCTCTCTTCTAAAAACGTATGCTGACACGATCAGTGCGGTGGAGCAGGAGGCCAACCGCATAAACTGGAAATTTAAAACGAGGAACTGGCAGCCCCTCTTATTCCTGAAAAAACATCATAGTCACGAAGAAATATTGCCGTTTTACAGGTCAGCCAATCTTTGCATGGTGAGCTCTCTCCATGATGGAATGAACCTCGTGGCAAAAGAATTTATTGCCTCCCGTAATCAAAATGATGGCGTTCTTATTCTTAGTCAGTTTGCCGGCGCATCACAGGAGTTGCTTGGTGCAATGATCATCAATCCTTATGATATCGAGCAAACCGCTGACGCCATAAAATCCTCATTAGAAATGCCAAAGGAATTGCAGCACCATAAAATGAAGCAAATGCGTCGTGTAATTATGGGTCATAATGTCTATTCCTGGGCCGCCGACATTTTAAAAACTATGACGTCCATCCAGAATTAATCTTCAGGGAAAGGATTCCGGTAGCTGATAGTTTCAAATCTTATTCTCCGTTTTTTACATGTAGATTTTTTTTCCCAGATGTTTAGTTCATCGTTTCGAGTTTTGAGCAATAATTCTATATGGCACTGGTTTTGGAATGACGAGATATTACCAAACAACTTAGTTATGGATACAGTACAAGTTTTTCTGCGGGAAAAAATAAAAAACTTAGGAAGTGCCATATTTTTCAACCAAAGCGATGCTGTCTTAAAATTGCCAACCAGTATTGTACGCATTATCAACGTGGACGAATATGGATATATATGGTTCTTTATGCAAAAGCCGCCTCAACAGTTAAATGAATTTGAAAAGGAATTTCCGGTGAAGTTGGATTTTTTCAGAAAGGGCCTTGACTATTCACTCCAGGTAATTGGAAATGGTTATATCGTAAACGATCCGGAAGAAATATTTGTGATAACCACAAACATGGACGAAGTAAAAAGGTTCAATCCAAACGAAATGGTGCTCATAAAAGTGAAAATGACCAGGGCTGATTATTTCGACAATATTACCGGTAGTAAATCGTCCTGGTTGCAAAATGCCATTAGCTTTTTGCAGTCATGGATATTTCCACATGCGGCCGGTTATAGACCCACTACCTACTTTCCCCGGATCTCTGAGGTAAGTTGACTTGCATAATGCTTAAAAAATACTTATCTTAAGCGGCTAAATTTTAAGATTATGAGAGCAATATGGTCAGGTGCTATAAGCTTTGGATTGGTGAACATCCCAGTCAAACTTTATAGCGGTACCTCTGCCGAACGAGCCCTGGATCTTGACATGCTTTCCAAGAAAGACATGGCTCCGATTCGTTATGCCCGTATATCCACTGCGAGTAATAAGGAAGTAGAATGGAAAGATATTGTAAAAGGATACGAGATCGAAAAAGGAAAATACGTTGTTATCACAGATGAGGATTTTAAAAAGGCGAGCCCGGAAAAAACAAATACGATCGAGATCCTCCAGTTTGTAAATGAAAAAGAGATCGATTCTATTTATTTTGAAAAGCCTTATTACCTCGTTCCTGACAAAGGTGCCGCGAAGGCATATGCACTTTTATTAAAAGCGTTGGAAAAAGCAAACAAAGTGGCGATCGCCACCTGCGTAATAAGAAACCGGGAACATATTTTCAGCATCAAGCCAATGGGAGACCAAATATTATTACTTGAACAATTGCGCTATAAGGAACAAATAAATGAGATGCCTGAAGTGAACACGGTAAACACAAAGATCACCCAGCAGGAGATAAGCCTTGCTTTGAAATTAATTGACCAGTTGACGGAAAAATTTAAACCCGAAGCTTTTAAAGATACATATGTAGAGACAATGAAAAAATTAATCGAAGCAAAAGCAAAAGGGAAGAAGATCACTGCTCCAACAGTCGAAAAGAAAACTGCTGCTGTAAAAGATCTGATGAGTGTGTTGAAGGAAAGTTTGACAACCCACGGTAAAAAGAAAGTGGCATGATCGGTTGCTGGTTGCCAGTTGCTTGTTACAATAAATGCGACCGATGACTAGTTTGATGAAACAAGTTGCAGCATGAGTTTATCTCTGTATAAAAAGAAAAGAAGTTTTAAGGAAACCCCTGAGCCTGAAGGCAAAAAAAGATCCCCGCCAAAAAGCAAATTAAGATTCGTCGTGCAAAAGCATGATGCTACGCAGTTACATTACGATTTCAGACTTGAAATGGAAGGTGTGCTAAAAAGTTGGGCCGTTCCCAAAGGACCTTCTTTGAATCCCGATGATAAACGCCTGGCGATGATGGTCGAAGATCATCCTTACGATTACAGGACATTTGAGGGAACAATTCCTAAAGGGAACTATGGCGCGGGTACAGTAATGGTTTGGGATGAAGGAACGTATGAGGCGTTGGGTTTTGATAACGAGTCGGTAAAGGATCAGGAAAAATTGCTTCTCGCCGAACTAAAAAAAGGCGATGTGAAAATTGTACTGCACGGCGAAAAGTTGAAAGGTGCTTTTGGATTGGTAAGAATGCACAAAGGTGGCCCGGGAAAGGGTGAAGGCGACAATGCCTGGTTGCTTATAAAAAAGAAAGATGATGAAGCCTCGCGCATTGACATAACAAAAAAAGATAAGTCAGTAAAAACGAAACGCTCATTGGCCCAAATAGCAAAGGAAACAGGCGGCGAGATCAAAAAAAAGGCCCCGGCGAAGAAATCAAAAATAGCCCCCCAGCTATTGGATGAGTCTGAAGCGCACTCCGAAAAAAAAAAGCCCTGGAAATAAAAAGCATTCTGCGTAACTATGAAGGCGCGAGAAAGGCGCCTGCTCCACAACACGTAAAGCCAATGCTTGCTACTTTGGTTGATGAACCATTTGATGATGAGAATTGGATATTTGAAATAAAATGGGATGGATACAGGGCTATTGGTTCGGTCATTAATGGAAAAACGGACCTTTATTCACGAAACAATATTTCTTTCAAAGAAAAGTACCCCCCTGTCTCCGAAGCATTAAAAGATTTTGATCGAAACGTAGTCGTCGATGGTGAAATAGTGTCGCTTGATGAACATGGCTTTTCGCGATTTCAATACTTGCAGAATTGGGGCAGGGATCAACAAGGGACACTTGCATACTATGTTTTTGATCTGCTTTGGTTGGATGGTTATGATCTCACATCGCTACCTCTTGTTGAAAGAAAAGAAATTCTCAGGCAAATAATTCCAGCAAACGATGTAACCAGGTATAGTGATCATGTCGAAAGAAATGGAAAAGTCTTTTTTGACATCGCAAAAAAAAGGGGTCTTGAGGGCATAATCGCTAAAAATAAGGACAGCAGTTATGAAGCCGACTCGCGAAGTAAAAACTGGTTAAAAATAAAAACCACTGCACAACAGGAGGCGATCATTTGCGGGTTCACAGCACCCAGGCACGGTCGACAATATTTTGGCGCTCTAATATTGGGTGTATACGAAAACGGAGAGTTGGTTTATGCAGGCCAGGCGGGGTCAGGTTTCACTCAAAAAACACTAAAAGAAACCTGGGATAAACTGCAACCGCTGATAACAGGTAAATGTCCCTTTGCGATAAAACCAAAAACCAATATGCCTGGTACCTGGGTAAAACCTAAATTGGTTTGTGAAGTAAAATTCCAGGAGTGGACACATGACCGGATAATGAGAGTTCCCATCTTCATGGGCTTAAGGATAGATAAAAGAATTACCGAAGTAAAAAAAGAAAAAGAAATGGCGACACGAAACATAAAAAAGACAAACGTCTCCAAGGGAGTCCTCACGGACAAACGTGAAACGTCTCCAAAGGAGTCCTTGCAGACAAACGTCAAAAAGCAATATACCGACGGAAAAAACGGTCAATCTGCTAAAATGAAAGGAGCCAGGCCGCCGGCAAAAAAATTAAAGCATGAAAAAGATTGGTTAAGCAAAGACGACGAAAACAAAATAGTAAAATTGAATGGCCACGAGTTGAAGCTGACAAATCTTGACAAAGTTTACTGGAAAAAAGAAAATTATACGAAAAGAGATCTGTTGAACTACTATTACGGTATTGCTCCTTACATGCTGCCATATATGAAGAACAGGCCGCAATCATTGAATCGTCATCCTAACGGAATCAGCGGCATGAGCTTTTATCAGAAAAATGTAGAGGGAAAAGTTCCGGACTGGGCCGAGACATTTGAAGAATTCAGTGAGTCAACCAATGAAAACGTCCATTATTTCGTTTGCACAAATGAAGCAAGCCTGATCTACATGGCCAATCTTGGTTGCATAGAAATGAATCCCTGGCACTCTACTGTCAAAAATCCCGATAACCCGGACTATTGTTTGATCGACCTGGATCCACATGAAATAGGATTTGACAAAGTGATTGAAACCGCACAGGCAGTAAAGCGAGTTCTTGATCAATTAAAAATACCTTCGTGGTGCAAAACTTCCGGAGCGACGGGTCTTCACATTTGTATTCCATTGGGAGCAAAATACAATTATGATCAATGCAGGCAATTAGCCGAACTGTTGGTGAATGTCGTGCATCATGAGATACCTTCCATTACGAGCGTGGAAAGAAGCCCTTCAAAAAGACGAAGAAAAGTATATCTTGATTTCCTGCAAAACCGGAAAGGACAAACGATAGCCTGCGTTTATTCTGTACGGCCAAAACCCGGCGCAACGGTCTCCACTCCTCTTTTTTGGGAAGAAGTAAAGAAAGGCCTGTCTCCGCAAAACTTTACAATAAAAAATCTTTTTGAAAGATTAAAAACAGAAGGAGATATTTTCAAACCGGTCTATGAAAAGGGCATTGATCTTAAAAAAACATTGGCAACTATCGAAAAGGTCCTGCAATAAGAAATTATCCTTCGTCCCTGGAACGGCTTTCCTCTCTATTCTCCTCGCCTTCATCATGATGTTCTTTACCATTCTTATGGCCCAGCCAGCTCTTCAATTTCTCAATCCATTTGTCTTTTTGCTCTGCGATGAAGTGAGACGAATAATTTTTTAAAAAGAAAGGAACCACTAATCTTATGAACCAACCCGCCCTGGACAAGATAAAATTTTTAACCAGCGTGTTAATTGCAATATCGGATCCCAGGTCCAGGAGCAAATTGGTCCTGTCTTTTGTGGTTATCTTTTTTACAAACTCCAACGCATCTTTTACAGGTTGCAGTTTCAATTTGATTTCCTCCACGTCGCAACGTATTACTTCCTTTTGCGCCTGCAACAGAAATTCGAGTTGCTGCTTTTCTTTCAAAAGTTCATTGTATGAGGTAAACCGCTTACTCATAAATTTTCCGCGTTATAATGTTGCGCAAAAAAGGAAAGACAACTTTCTTTCTCATCACGATCATCAGGATCATAATAACCAAATAAAACGCGGCGACGATAAAAAATCCTCCGGCACGACTATCGATCAAGGTACCCAGCCACCATGCAAGTCCGAACCCTGTAAACGATACAATAAGCAAGCATAAAAAAATAAGCACCACAAAATTGATGGCACCTGAAGCAAGATTGACGCTCTTTTGAGCGACATTAACCGAGATATACTGATAATAGGTTTCCAGGAAATCAGTGACATGATCTACCAGGTCACTGGTACTTTCCTTTATTCCTTCCGTTTTGGTTTTTTCTTCTTCCATGGTTCAGTGAGATAATGTAAATAAAAGCAGGTTTTGCAACCTGCTTTTCATGATTAGCCAAGATCTTCTTTCAGGTTTGAAATTTTTTGCTCAGCGGCTGATTTCATACTGCGAGCTTTGTCCTTCAGATTTTCATACTCTGTACGGCCATTTTTGAAAAAACCACTAACCTGGTCAGCCCAATCGCCAGTGGTCCGTGCAATGCGCTTCCGGGTTTCGCTTCCTTTATCAGGAGCTATCAATAATCCAACTACTACCCCTGCAGCAGCAGCTCCAAGAATGCCAAGAAGTACTTTGGTTCCTGTTGTCATAAACACAATATTTAAAGGTGAATAATTATTTTTCAGTTTTTACCGGAAAGAATCATACCAAATATTTACCATAATGGAATATCAGGAATGAGAAAATTATTCTACAAAGGTATATAAGCAGAGAAGAAAATAGTCATTAGCCTGCCCGATCACTCACCCCAAATTTCGTCCTTTCCCTCGAGCCATTTCTTTACGAGATCAGTAGTTACTGACTTCGGTCGTTCGATGGGCAGCCCAAGCGCCCTATCCCAGCAAAGACTGGCAAGTACGCCAAGTGAACGGCTAACCGCAAACAGTACGGTATAAAATTCATACTCCACCATTCCGTAATGTACAAGCAATGCTCCGCTGTGAGCGTCTACATTGGGCCAGGGATTTTTAATTTTCCCGAGCGATTGCAAAATGGGTGGAACTGTTTCATAAATATTCCAAACCGTTTTTACCAATGGATCATCGGGAATGTGTTTCTTGGCAAACTCCATCTGTGCTGTAAAACGCGGGTCCGTCTTACGAAGTACGGCATGGCCATATCCCGGTACCACTTTTCCTTCACTCAGCGTTTTCTTTACATAGGATGCTATTTGTTCATTTGTTGGCAGTTCGGTCTTTAGCTCGTCCCTCATTTCAAATATCCACTTGATCACTTCCTGGTTAGCCAGTCCGTGCAAGGGACCCGCCAGCCCGTTCATTCCGGCAGCATAACTTAAATAAGGATCTCCAAGGGCTGATCCGACAAGGTGCGTAGTATGCGCAGATACGTTTCCTCCTTCATGATCAGCGTGTATGGTCATGTACAAGCGCATCAATTCCATAAAGCTCGTGTCTTCATACCCGAGCATGTGGGCAAAATTGCCGGCCCAATCAAGCAAACCGTTAGGATTAATGTGTTGGTTATTTTTATACTTGCGCCGGTAGATATATGCAGCAATCCTGGGCAACCTTGCCATCAATAAAATAGTATCATCAAAAGTTGGCAGCCAATAATCTTTTTTATTAATCCCCTCAGCATAAGCTTTGGCAAAATAACTTTCTGTTTGGAGCGCCATTACGCCAATTACAAACATGGTCATTGGATGTGTACTCAGTGGGAGTGCATCAATGGCAGCAAATACATGGTTTGGAACATGGCTTCTGCGCTGCAACGTTTCTGTCACGTGAGTTACATCTGACTCCTTAGGCAATTCGCCAACAAGCATCAAATAAAACAAACCTTCGGGAAGGGGTTCGTCTCCATGAGGAGCTTTGGGTAATTTTTCTCTCAATTCAGGGATAGAATAACCACGGAAACGAATTCCTTCCTGTGCATCGAGTAATGAAGTTTCGGAAACAATCCCGGTGATGCCACGCATACCCTGGTAAATTTGTGTCAACTGTACCTGGCCTATCACTTTCGTCCCATGTTCCTTCAGCAAATTTTTTATTTCAGCCGTCATGTCATCAGCCTTTGCCTTAAACCTGTCCTTCAGTACTCCCATGATTATTTGTTTTTGAAAAATTGATTGAAGCGATAAAGTTAGTAAGAATCACATGAAAGGTGCTCAACAGTACTGCAGATCATTTCGGTGCCATGCGATACAACAGATAAGCAACACCTCCAAAAATTACATTCGGAAGCCAGGCCGCAATAAAAGGAGGGAAGTCTCCTTTCGTAGAAAAGACCGTCGAAAAGCGATCGCAAAGAATAAAAACTACTGCGATGATGATACCAATGGCAAGATGCAATCCGCTGCCACCCCTCATCTTCCGGCTTGAGACTACTACGCCGATCAACGTTAATAACAATACTGTAAATGGCGTCGCAGTTCGGCGATATAGCTCAACGCGCAAAGTGTTCAATCCTTCTGAGCCGCGGAGTTCCTCCATTTTTATAAAATTCCTCAGGCCTGGTGTAGTCAGTTTGTCTTTTATATACTCATCGTTCTGAAGGTCGGCAGGTTTTATATTCAGGTTCATATGCATTTCGGGTCTTGTGTGCACTGTTTCCTGCAATCCATTAATATACCTTTCTGTTGCATTTGTCAGTTTCCAATTTTTGTTTGCAGTGTCCCATTTCATCGACTCTGCACGAAGATTATACACAACTTTATTACCCTTTACCCGGTCGAGATAAAATCCACTTGCCGACTTAGACGACGTATCGTAATAACGAAAGCCGACATAAGTGTTTGGGTCGGCCCGTTTATAGATAGTCGACGTGCGAAATGGATCTGACTTCACGCCATATTTGTCGATATATGTTGACTGAAAATTGCTTCGTATCTCCTGGGCCTTTGGGATCACATA
Source organism: Chitinophagaceae bacterium (assembly GCA_036002905.1). GTDB lineage: Bacteria > Bacteroidota > Bacteroidia > Chitinophagales > Chitinophagaceae > VBAU01. Next base: position 7,208 of record DASYSW010000099.1, on the reverse strand, counting down.
ACGGCTCGCGAACCATAGCATCAATGCCAGTGTAAATCCGCCGACAACGTAGGGACGAAGAAACCGGTTGTAGCTGGTACCACTTGCAAGAATTGCCACCACCTCGGACCTGGCCGCCATCCGGCTTGTAAAAAATATGACGGCGATGAAGACAAATAAAGGAAACAACAAACCCCAGATATAGGGAACAAAACCAAAATAGTATTGCGTAATGATCTGGGAAGTACTTAGACCAGACTTCACAAAATCATCTGTCTTTTCGCTGCTGTCAACCGCTACTGCAATGACAGTAAACAGAAACATACAGAAGAAAAAAGTAACGAAGAGTTTCTTGAGAATATACCAGTCTATTTTTTTCATGAACGATCCAAAAGTAAAAGAAAAATTGTTGAGGAGTTGTGAAAGAGATGGCTATAACCTGGCTTTTAACTTTGAGATCATTTCGTTTTTCCACGTTGCAAAATTCCCGGCCACGACATGCTGTCTTGCCTGGGTAACGAGCCAGATATAGAATGCAAGATTATGCACGCTGGCAATAGTAAGACCCAGGATTTCTTTTGATTTAATGAGATGCCTCAGGTAGGCCTTACTATAATAATGACTAAGTTCACAATCAATTCCGTCGTCCATAGGCGAAAAATCTTTTTCCCATTTTTTATTGTCAATATTGATAACTCCTTTTGACGTAAACAGCATCGCATTGCGACCGTTGCGCGTAGGCATGACACAGTCAAACATATCCACTCCCAATGAAATACATTCTAAAATATTCCAGGGTGTACCCACACCCATCAAATAACGTGGCTTGTCAGTGGGAAGGTTATCGCAACATAGTTCTGTAAATTCATACATCATCTCCTCCGGTTCACCAACGCTCAAACCACCGATGGCATTCCCAGCAGCATTTTTTGAAGAGATATATGCGCATGATTGTTTACGGAGATCAGCAAACGTTCCCCCCTGCACAATTGGGAAAAGATTTTGGGTATGGTCGTATTTTGCTTCCGTTTCACTGAGTCGTTGAATACATCTGTCTAACCAACGATGTGTCAATTCCATACTTGTTCTTGTATAAAAATGATCACTCGGGTATGGGGGACATTCATCAAACGCCATGATGATATCGGCGCCGATGGAGCGTTGAATATCTATTACACTTTCTGGAGTGAAAACATGACGGCTGCCATCAATGTGACTCTGAAATGTGACGCCCTCTTCATTGATCTTTCTATTCGCCGCCAATGAAAAAACCTGGTAGCCGCCGCTGTCAGTTAGAATTGGTCTTGTCCAGTTCATGAAACGATGAAGGCCACCTGCCTCTTCAAGTTCGTCTGTGCCCGGTCTCAAATACAAATGATATGTATTACCGAGAATTATTTGTGCTTTTACCTCATTGGTCAATTGCTGTTGCGAAACTGCTTTCACGCTACCCACCGTGCCAACAGGCATAAAAATAGGTGTGTGAATTTGCCCGTGATCGGTTATGATCTTTCCGGCTCTTGCCTTGGAATTTTTGTCTGTAGTATGTAATTGAAAAGATAGATCAGCCATAAATGGCAGCAAAGATAGGCACGGTGAATTCTGAAACAGGTCGGGCATTTTTATTAACTTCCTTTGCAATCACCATGTATGCCGATCAAAGCCGCCAGCTTCCTGCCATCATGTTTACTGACATTGTCGGTTATACGGCATTGATGGGAAATGATGAGCGGAATGCTGGACGAATCGCTCCGCGAAGTTAGAACGTCGATGACTCTTGACCCCGCCAGCCGGTTCGCACGTTCACGAATTGCCAGGGTCCATTGGTATCAGCAAAAATATGACTCAGCCTTAACTGAATTTTCAAACGTTGAACAGCCAGGTTGGAAACGGGAACAGGCTCTTGTTCTTTGGGATCTTGGTCGCAAGGAGGAAGCAATTAAATTACTTGATCAGCTACAGACGATCTTAAAATCGCAAACCGAAAGGGCCGACCTTGCAGCAACATCTGCCGCTTTCCTGGCAGGCACAGGGAAGAAAAAGAATCAGAAGAAAAAATTGAAGCGGCAGTTCAACTTGGCCACGGAACTTCTCATCTTCACCATGCCGAACATTTGATTGCTTGTGCTTATGCACTCATGGGAAATGGTGACAAGGCGGTTGAATGGCTACAAAAATCGATCACGGTCTTCCGTGCTATCCCCTGTTCGATAAAGATCCAAATCTTAGGAGCCTAAGAAAAAACTCTGCTTACGTTTCGTTAACGGAAAAAATGAAGAAGCAGTGGGAGTATAATAAATCACATTTATAGACAGACGGCTTTAAATTTTTTGCCAATTTAAAACATGCAGCTAAAACAATTACTAATGTTGTTTTTTGACACCGTTAATTCTTCAATATCTTAAACTCCACCCTCCGGTTCAGTTGCCTACCCTCAGGATTATCGCTGCCATCCGGATTTGAATTTGGCGCCACTGGCACAGATTCGCCGTAACCGTGCGAAACGATCCGGCTAGGTTCTATCCCTTTCGAAAGAATATATTCCATACAAGATCTGGCCCTGTTGTCACTCAACTTAAAATTATATTCATCGGTACCATGGCTATCCGTGTGGGCACTCATTTCAATTTCAATGGTTGGATTTTCCTTCAATAGCTTCACTACCCTATCCAGTTCGACAAAAGACTCCGGTCGAAGATCCCATTTATCAAAATCAAAGAATACATTGTTCAGTCTAACGATCTGCCCGATTTCAATTGGTACGAGGTATAGATCCTTGTGTATTTGTTTGAAGCCGGCCTTTACCAATGAATCTAAATTCAGATTTTCAGAGATGGCAAAGAACTTGTCGGCAGATGCTCTTATGAGGTAATTTTTGTCATACGGCAAAACAATTTTAAATGAGCCGTCGGTCGGACTGGAAACACCGTTGCCCGCTTCGGTTCCATCCGGCAATGTTTCATAGATCAATGATGCGCTGAGTGGCTCGTTTGTTTTTTTGTTGTACACATTTCCGTCAACCAACACGACGGGATTGGGTTTTTCCCTCTCCAACAATTTCACTCTTACGATATCGCTTTCTCCATAACCTTCCTGGCTACTGGTCAAATAGGCATATTCGCCACCTGCATCCAATGTAAAAAAAGCATCCCAATCGGGCGTATTGATAGGTGCCCCGAGGTTAACAGGATCACTCCATTTTTGCCAGGTACTATCAAGACGTTTACTCATCCAGATATCATTGTCGCCTAATCCACCCGGCCGGTCACTGCTGAAGTATAATGTTTCACCATCTGCTGCGAGGTAGGGGGTCATCTCATTATAGTCGGGTAGATTAATTTTCTTCCCCAGCGTTTTTGGTTCGGACCATGTACTATCGGGTTGTAAAAAACAAACGAAGATGTCATTATTGTAACCACCTTTTTCCGGTGTCATGTAAAGCAATAAAGTTTTACCGTCGTGAGCCATCGTAGCACCATACTGACGACCATGGTCGTATTTCTGATAATTTTTAATTCTCAATGCATTTGGCTTGCTCCATTTTCCATTTTTTTGTCGATAGCTCATGCTCACACCATTACCCATATAATCTCCCTCAATAAAAGCATTTCGAATCAGTATCCTGTTATTGTCAGGCGACACCCAAAACACAGCATTATAGAAATAAGTGTTTAACGGATAACCCGCATGACGGGCTTCGCCCCAGTGTCCAAAGCTGTCTCTCTCGGCAAACCATATATCCTGGGAATTGGAAATCGAATTGTAGGCCGTGTTCATCGGATCATTTTCCACTATAAAGAACAAAAGATTTCCGTCAGCAGATACAGTAGGTCTTAATTCTGCCAATGGAGTATTAATATTTGGTCCCAGGTTTTCGACCTTGATGACCGTTGAGGTAGTGATGACATTCTCTTTTTGAGCTACCAGGCCTGCTGTATCGATAGGAGAGTAAGCCGTTTGAGCCAGCAAGGCATGCGTATAGAGATACAGGATGGGAAAGACGATTGGCTTTTTCACAACATTGGATTTGCAGCCCAAAATAATATAAAATATTGAAAACTAATAGCGCAGTTCTACTTGTTGCTGGTTGCTGATCACTGGTTACCAGCGACAAGCAACTGGTGCCAATCATATGATGTCAGCTGAATTTGTCCCAGCAGATTTCGCAGGAAAGCGCAGAAAGCTTTGAATTATCTGCGTGATCAGCGACATCTGCGGGGACCATAATACATATTTTACCATTGACGTAACTCCAGTCGTTATTCACAGGTTTGTAAATCATTTTGCAGACAAATAGGCGATTGTGATTTATTTTCGCGTCGAACCTTATTATAGCCGCCAAACCACCTTTGTTTATGAATTGGATAGTACTGAGTGACCATTTGTGGGAAGTGATTTTTTTCCTTTTTTGCTTTGCAGCATTCGTCCAGGTTTTTTATTATGGCTTTTTTTACAGCCGCGTTGCTTTCTACCGCGAAAAGGAAAAACAACAATCGCAGCAGCACCCCGTTTCCGTGATTATTTGTGCCAAAGATGAAGATGAAAATATCGCCCGTTACCTTCCGGGTGTATTGGTCCAAAAGTATCCGAGTACTCATGAGGTGATCGTCGTAAACGACAACTCAGTGGACGACTCTAAATACATTCTTGAAGAACTCCAGAAAACATTCAAGCTTCTGCAGATCGTTGATCTGAAGCAGGAGGCAAAACTTATCTCGGGCAAAAAATATCCTTTGTCCATTGGAATCAAAGAGGCAAAACACGAAATTGTTTTATTGACCGATGCCGATTGTGTGCCAGCCAGTGAGTTTTGGATCCAAAAAATGCAGGATGCCTACGTGAATGGTACGGAGATCGTAATCGGCTACGGAGCTTACAATAAGCGGCCTGGTTTATTGAATAAGATCATTCGGTTTGAGACCTTTCATTCGGCCCTTCAATATCTTTCATTCGCATTGGCAGGAACGCCATATATGGGTGTTGGCAGAAATCTCTCTTACAAAAAAGATGTTTTCCTTCGCAACAAAGGTTTTTCTTCCATAAATCACATTCCCGGCGGCGATGATGATCTCTTCATCAATAAGGTGGCGAACAAACATAATACGGCAGTGGTTATTGACAAGGATGCGATCACGCTCAGTCAACCAAAAAGAAGTTTTGGAGATTGGCACCGGCAAAAGACAAGACACTATTCTACCGCCCGTTACTATAAGAAAAGAAATAAGTTCCTGTTAGCCACTTATTCTTTATCCCAATTTCTTTTCTATCCATTATTTATTGCGAGCATTTTTCTTTACAGCTGGAAACTCGCGCTGGTTGTTTTCGGAGTTCGGTTATTGCTCCAGGCATTTATATATTTTAAAGCAATGAAAAAACTCAACGAGGCTGATCTGTGGCCAATGTTCCTACTGTTCGACCTCTGGATGTTCTTTTATTATATCATCTTTGCGCCAACATTGTGGAAAAAGCCAAGAATAAACTGGAATTAGAAGAATATTTTGTAGCTGGATTTTGTAATTCTTCTGGCCTTCGGTTGTGTCACTCACTTGTACGTTCTTATCGCTATGCGGCAAACAGAGATCATCCTTAAATATTTTACAGATTTTACCGATCAGCAAATAGGCCAATTCAGGGCGCTTGAACCGCTTTACAAAGATTGGAATACGAGAATCAACGTCGTTTCAAGGAAAGATATTGATAGCCTGTATGAAAAACACGTGCTTCACTCATTAAGCATCGCTGCGGCCTTTGAGTTTGCGGACGGAACGGAGATCATTGATATTGGTACAGGCGGAGGATTCCCGGGAATTCCCCTTGCGATCTTTTTTCCCAAGGTAAAGTTTCATCTCGTTGACAGCGTTGCAAAAAAATTAAAAGTGGTCGATGTCATCGCAAAAGAGATTCGTTTAAATAACGTGACTATCCAACACACAAGGGCGGAAGAGATCAAAAACCGGAAATTTGACTTCGCTGTTTCAAGAGCCGTTGCACCGCTCAAAGATCTCTGGAAATGGAGCAAGCCCTTGCTGGGGCACAAAGGACGAGCATCAAGGGACAGGAAACAAGAGACCAGTAACCGGCAACCGGGAACGGGGGGTGAGCAGCATGGCCTCATCTGTCTCAAGGGTGGTGACCTGGCGCAGGAAATCTTTGAAAGTGGGACCAAGCCCCGTATTATGGAAATAACCGAGATCTTTCCCGAGGACTTTTTCAGGGAAAAATATGTTGTTTACGTTCCTTCCTAGCATCCCGGAATTAGCATTTGTCTAACAACTATTACCTGAAAGTGGTATTGGCGGTTTGTGGGCTAAATACCACCTTTGTTTCATGAATGATATCAGTGTTTGTATTGTTGATGACAATAATGAGCTGAGGGCTGCCCTGGAAGAAATTATTTCAATGTCCGATGGATATAAATGTGCGGGTACTATGAGCACTGCCGACGGTGCTATTCGCAAATTACCTCTCCTGAAGCCGGATGTGGTTTTAATGGATATTAATCTCGGCGGAGGTGAAACGGGCATTGATTGTGTGAGAGAGTTAAAACCTCTGATGCCTTCGACCAATTTTATGATGTGCACCGTGTACGAAGAAGATGAAAAAATATTTGAGGCACTAAACGCAGGCGCCAGTGGATATATTCTAAAGAAAACTGCGCCGGGAAAATTGCTTGAGGCCATTCGGGAATTATACCAGGGGGGGGCGCCGATGAGCAGCCAGATCGCAAGGAAAGTTGTGGCGGCATTTCAAAAGAACACGCCAGCTCCGGGAGCAAGTGAAAACGATCTCGCTGCCCTTTCGAACAGGGAGAAAGAAATTCTTGAGCTGCTTTCCCGTGGATTGATGTACAAAGAAATTGCGGCGGCTTTATTTATTAGCCAGGAAACAGTCCGCAAGCATGTTTATCATGTTTATGAAAAATTACACGTTAGCAACAGGGTTGAAGCTGTCAATAAGTTTTACGGCCGTTAATAAAAAGTATAAAACAACCAAATATAACCATTAACATTAATCTTCTTATCTATTTTTCTTGAGCGGGACCTAATCAAAAATGCGAAGCCCTCCTGACCCGGAGGGCTTTATTGTTTTTATCAATGCAGAATTCATTATCACCATTTTAATTCCAGCTTGTTATTCTTCCGGTCGATGTCCGCCATTCTTTGCGAGGGGTCGATCTCAGCAACAATGATATCTGTCAGTTTTCGGGAAGTTTGGATGGTATAAGTTGG
>DASYSW010000098.1:0-2720 GCA_036002905.1 Chitinophagaceae bacterium | reverse complement strand
AACATTGACAATGAAATTTATCGTTTGACCATCAACAAGGCCGGTAGTGGGAGTAACACTTGTGATTTTGATTCTGTCCACCGTATCGACGGGAGTCGGATCTTTTTTGGTGCATCCTTGAAAAAAGAGAACGATCGTGATAACAGCCAAGCAGCGACACAGGAATATCGACTTGATTTTCATTTTTCTTACTAAAAGAATAGGTAATTCGCCTAAGTCTAAGTTACAAAACCAATTGACGTTTTCAAAATTGCGTGGACCCTCATCGTAAGTTCCGATCTAATTATCTGACTAACTATACTTGCTTGTATTTTATATCATCGTTGTTCCAACTTATAATACAGCCATTCATTTGCCGTCAAGAAGCAGCAATTTAAGACGAGGTGTTGCTACACCGTGTTTATTTGTTCCTTAGATGATTCCGAACAATTATTCCTGACGGAGTCAACAAATCTTCCGTCCATCCGCCTGAAGCTGACGCGCCAGGCTTTAATGCCGCCGAACTTTCGACCTTATCTGCCACTGACCAATTACACGACGAGAGATGATGGTCGTCCATGAATTTCCACCACTTTTTAGTTTCCTCTTCATAAATTCCTTCGTCACCGCTTGCCTGGCTAAGCCCATACTCCGTCACCATCAGGGCGGCGCCGTTATTCAGCGCAGTATATGCCTTCCCACGCAAGTCTTCTCTGTGTGTGCCCGCATAGAAATGTAATGTGTATGCAACATTCGCGTCTGGTAATGGGTCCGCTGCCGCCACTTGCACATCCTGCGACCAACTGGGAGTGCCGCACACGATCAGGTTGTCGGGATCATAATATCTTATCGTATCAATTATCGCCTGATGATAAGGTTTAAGTATCTCTTTCCACGAAACGTACATGGGCTCATTATATGTCTCATAAATCACATTCGGCAAATGACCATACCGTTTCGCGACAGTTGCAAAAAATTGCTTTGCTTCAATTAAGTGATCTTCGCCGTGGTGATCATGCCAGTCCACAATAACATATAAACCCTCTTTGACAGCCGCATCAATTACCGTGAATACTTTCTTTTGTTCCAATCCCGGTTGTGTCAGGTACCCGTCGTATTCTACTGCCATCGCTGCCCGCACAATAGTGCAATTCCAGTCATGTTTCAACCAGCGAATCGCTTTGGCATTATAATACTTTCCAATCCATTGGCTCCAGAAAAGAGACATGCCTTGCAGTTGCACAGGTTTGCCATCTTCACCCACAATCAAATTTCCCTGGACTTTAAGTGGGCTAAGCCTGATCGCCGGATTCGCTATCGAGTCGGGAAGAACAGGTAACTCTGCTGTCGCTGCTGCAGCTTCTTTTACTGTCGCAGCAGCCTCTTTCCTCTTCGGCTTGCATTGAAAAAGCAAACCGATTGACATCAATAAAAACAGAAGCAGATTAATTTTTTTCATGGGTATCTCTTGATAATACTAAGATACAATTTCCATCTTGTCCCTGATCCAATAACTTATTTGCCCCGGAGCAGCCAGTGCTGACATAAACACAATGTTCGAGGAAGTTGTTATCCCTACTCAGTCGGTCCGTTTAGCAGTTCCAACTCTAATTCCCATTCTGAAGAAGAACTCTTTAATCATGTTCGACTTTTGATCGCAAAGATCTCCAATGTTAATTCTGTCCGAACTAAAGCGCTGTTCATAACATTCAAAGCATAGCTCTATAAATTCTACCAAATGGTTGTTTGAGTCTAGAAATAAGACCGCATTTCTTGGATTGTAGCAACCGGTTCCCTCCAGATACATGATCTCTCCGCTGTATGTAACGTTGTAAAAAATGCTCGCCAGCGAATCTATTTGTTCCTTGTTTAGGATTTTGGTTTCCTTTATTTGCGAGTAATCAACTTCTCCTTTAACAATGGGCAAGGTGTTTGTAAATGAGGTGTCGTTCTCGAACGAAATGATTGACACAGATTTTGCAATATCAAACGGATAAAATTTCCGAAGTTGTTCTGTTGAATATTTAGAAGTCGAAACACAGTTGTGATTCTTAGCCTCCTTCTCTTGCTGTCTCTTTGTTGGGTTATAATACTTCTTAAGTTGCTTTTTAGTCTGTCCGAGTGTCAGCCCAGTTGTCAGTACAATAGATGTTATTACAAAAAAAAATCTCATGAATTATATCAAAACAATTGCTGTCAACGACCCGCGCTTATGACGGCTGCGGAAATTCTGTGCTGAGTTTTCTCCCAAGAGCCAAACGAAATTAAGAAAACAAAACGTTAACGCAACACAACACCAGCAGCCGATATAAGCGCACTGTTGAAGGCTGGCATACCAACTCTTAACTTGTCCATTTACCTATCCGTCCAGCTCTTAATGTCAAAAGGATGTAGGTAAAAAATAAATTAACAAATACCGAGAAATGATCACCGTCATAAATGAAGTTCAGCATGAACAGAAAATTTAGAAATAACCAAAACCCAAAGAAGACTTCAATCAGTACAACGGATGTATCTTTCTTGTCCGAGAATATGAATAGTTCAGTTGGTAGTTTTGCTTTGTAAGTTGTCAGAAGCAGAAATATGTTGAGTGGAATCATTAACAATAAGTATATGGGAATTTCTGCCGCGAGAGGAATGCCAATGCTATCCGCAAATGGAGGATAATCCCCGCGACCGCCTCTGAATGTGTAATACCAATATGTCCCAGGAATCAGTAACAACCATATTAAATTTGAAGT
>DASYSW010000097.1:0-17666 GCA_036002905.1 Chitinophagaceae bacterium | reverse complement strand
TTTACATCCACGGTGATCTTTCTCGAGAGATCTCCTTTTGCTACGGCTGTTGTTACCTCTGCGATATTTCTTACCTGTGCGGTCAGGTTACCGGCCATCTGATTTACGGAATCAGTCAGATCTTTCCATACTCCACCAATTCCTTTTACAGTTGCCTGCCCACCCAATTTTCCTTCACTACCAACTTCCCTGGCCACACGCGTAACTTCCGAAGAGAATGAATTCAACTGGTCAACCAGGTTATTGATAGTATTCTTTAATTCAAGAATTTCACCTTTCACATCCACTGTGATCTTTCTCGACAAGTCACCTCTCGCCACAGCAGTTGTTACTTCTGCGATATTTCTTACCTGTCCGGTTAGGTTGGACGCCATTTGATTCACCGAATCGGTTAAGTCCTTCCATGTACCGCCAATTCCTTTTACCTCTGCTTGCCCACCCAGCTTACCGTCAGTACCAACTTCTCGCGCCACACGCGTGACTTCCGACGAGAAAGAGTTTAGCTGGTCAACAAGGTTATTGATAGTATTTTTTAATTCAAGAATTTCCCCCTGCACATCCACTGTGATCTTTTTTGACAGGTCACCTTTTGCCACAGCCGTTGTTACTTCTGCAATGTTTCTAACTTGTGCAGTCAGGTTACCTGCCATCTGGTTCACTGAATCTGTCAGGTCCTTCCACACACCGGCGACACCTTTTACTTTCGCCTGTCCTCCTAACTTCCCTTCAGAGCCAACTTCACGCGCCACCCTTGTTACTTCCATGGAGAAAAGGTTTAACTGTTTCACCATGTCGTTTACTTCCTTGGCAATTTTTGCAAATTCACCCTGCAGAATATGGTCGCCGATCTTCAAAGGCATTTCCTGCGAGAGATTCCCTTTTGCCACCGAACTGATAACATGAGCAATTTCGATGGTAGGATACACAAGATCAGATATGAGGCTGTTGATAGAATCGGCGCCGGCATTCCACGAACCTCTTGCATATTTCGGTAGCTCTACCCTGTGGTTCAAGCGGCCTTGCTTTCCGATGGTATTTCTTGCTACTGTTAATTCTTCAACCAAAATTTCGTTGAGAGAAATAATATCATTTAGGGTGTCGCAGATTTTTCCATTAAGCCCCAATTTATCAATTGGCATCCGCACGCTAAAATTCCCATTTCTAACTTCGGCTAATACTCTTAAAAGCTCGTGAGCATCGAGATCATTATGACTAATGCCATTTGTTACGATCTTGTTTTTATGTTTCCCATTGGCGCCGTTTGTTTTTTTAATGATAGCCACAGTTTCGGGTACCAAGCCGGCGGCAATGTTGGAAGGGGACATAGATTTGGCGGAAGCCTTTGTTTTTCTTTTCATCTTATGACTTTAAAGGTGTATTCGCTGTTTGACAAGCATGAATATTAAAAAGACTGAATTTGTCGGGGACGTTCAAGTGTTTCAGGGCCTGTAATAAAATGGGAAATGCCTATCTTAGAGAGATATTACTCGTAAACATTGTGCCACATAGCCACCAAAATCAGAAAAATTTAATAGAAAAAGATTCGTCGTCAAAATTCATCTTGCTTGGTGAGGATGATATTGACGATGAGGAGCTTCTGAAAGAATTGTTTTCATCAGTAGATGGCTCCTTCGAACTAACGTTTATAAACAACGGTAGACAGGTAATTGAGTATTTAGATTCGCTGCCCAATACCCTATTGCCCTGCCTGCTAATACTGGATTATAACATGCCTGAGTTGAATGGTGCTGACGTCCTTGAAAACTTAAAAGCTAAGTCCAGGTACGCTGATATTCCTAAAGTAATCTGGAGCACTTCAGGCACCGAAACATACAGAAAGAAATGCCTCGAGTTGGGCGCTGAGGATTATATCACAAAACCATCAAGGGTCAGTGAACTCGTACAGGCCATTAAATACATGATCTCCTATTGCTGATAAGCGGGAAAATTTTCCACACTTTTTTGAATTGAAGGCTAAAAATGAGCGGAATATACTCTCTATCGCTGACGCATTTTTAGGTCATAATTTTGTTATTTAAGCTTCAATCTATTTATGGATGAAACAAAAACATATAAAGAACAAGTTTCTGATTTTGTAGAAGCAGCCGCCCATGATCTCCACGCCCCTTTGCGAAAGCTATCCATTTTAATTGACCGTGTCTTTACCAAACACGGCGACCAATTTTCACCGGACGCAAAAGAATATATAACAAGGATAAATACTTGTGTCGACGAAATGAGATCATTAATTGATGGTCTCACGGAATTGGCAAAGACAGATGCCCATACATTTGCTTTTGTTGACTGCGATTTGAATATCATTGTAGCTGAAACACTGGAAATGATGAAAGAAGAAACTAAACAAGCACGTGCAAGAATTGAGGTAAACCCGTTGCCAGTCGTGAAGGGAAATCCTGTTCAATACCAGCAGCTTTTTAAAAATCTTATTGAAAATGCGCTTAAGTTCACGAGAAAGGGTGTCGCTCCGGATATCTGCATAAGTTCGGAATCGCTGGGGAAGGACGAAAACATTTTTTTCAGCCTTCCGTTAAACACGGATTATCATAAAATTGAAGTGAGCGATAAAGGCATTGGTTTTAACCAGCTCAATGCCGAAAGAATATTTGAACCGTTTGTTCGGCTTCATTCAAAATCCGAGTATGAAGGAAGCGGACTTGGTCTTTCGATCTGCAAAAAAATTGCAGGCAATCATGACGGGATCATTTTTGCAGAAGGAAACGAAAATGAAGGTTCACGATTCACATTAATTTTACCCGAAAACCACTGACCATACATGTTAAAAGGAAATCAAATTCGCATTGGCGTTATCGATGACGACGAAGATGATTTTTTTATTATCAAGGACTTCATCGGGGAGATCGAGAACGTAAACGTTGTGGTCGACTGGCTCAACAATTACCAGGCTGCCATTGATAAGATTAAAGAGGAAGCCTATCACCTTTATTTTCTTGATTACAGGTTAGGGAACGAAACCGGCCTGGAGCTTTTGCAGGAAGCCACAGCGATGAAATGTGATTGTCCTATTGTTTTGCTTACCGGGAAGGGAAACAGGAGCGTTGATATTAAGGCCATGCAAAGCGGCGCCACTGACTACCTCGTAAAATCAGAGCTGAACGTAGAAAAACTGGAGCGATGCATCCGCTACTCACTTGACCGCGCTGAGTCTTTACGTGAATTAAAAACGAGAGAAAGTAAATACCGCAACCTTTTTGAAGGGTCAAAGGACGCTGTCTTTATCTCCGATAGAAACCTGGTTTTTACAGAGTATAACCAGGCTGCTTCATTCTTATTTGGTTTAGAGAACGGCGGACCGGTGCAATGCAGTCTTTTTGAATTTTTGAACGATCAGACACAAAAGGAAAAGCTGTGCGATCTTCTCGCAAAAGAAGTAAATACAAGTGATATTGAGATTGAGATCCGGGACCAGCAGGGTGAAATAAAACCTTGCCTCCTTTCTGTTTCCTTTCAACTTGACTCACCTCCTCATCACCTGATACATGGGATCCTTCATGACATTACAAATATCAAAAAGGCAGAACAGGCCAACATCCAGGCGCAAAAGCTGGCCGCTAATGAACGATTAATACGGATCCTCGCCCATGAGATCAGGAACCCGTTAAATAATATCACACTCGCCGTTGACCAATTGAAAACGCCCAATGATGATGAAGAGATTCAAAACTATTTGGTGGGCATTGTTCAGCGAAACTGTACAAGAATAAATAAGATCATTACAGAACTTCTTGATCTTACCAAGCCACTCGAATTAAAATTTGAGAAACACACTTTGCAGGAAATACTTGATGAAAGTCTGTTGCTTGCAGCCGACCGGATCAACCTGCAACATATCCGGGTTGAAAAAAATTACCCTGATCTACCTATAGAGATCGAAGTTGACAGATCAAAATTGATCATTGCATTCACCAACCTTGTGATAAACGCCATTGAAGCGATGGAAACAAATAAGGGTGAGCTGGCAGTGTCCATTTCTGCATTGCCTACTGCTTACAGTGTTTCCATTAGGGACAACGGAAAAGGAATTCCGGATGAGTTCCTTCCAAAACTTTTTGAGCCATTCTTTACATCCAAGAAAAACGGGATGGGCCTTGGACTCGCAGCCTGTTATTCTATTATCGAATCGCATAAGGGAACGATCCATGTCGAGACCAAGATTGATAAGGGAAGTAATTTTATCATCAGTTTTAATAGGTAGTGTTCCGTCATGAACTTTTACGCTATTCGATCCTAAATTCCAGAGATCTGGTGGAAATGGCTTTTTCACCGTAGTCCCTGCCAAAAATATCATAGATGATAATTTTGTCTTTTGATTTGAATTTTTTAGCTCCCATTTAAGATCATCGGTAAAAAACTGCCCTTTAATTTTTTTATATGTTATCATCGCAGAGTCGCGCAATACAATTACCGTGAAACTGTCAATAGGGGTCGACTCCCAATGACGATTCGATATATGTGTTTAACAAGAAAGAAAGGAAGAATTTATTGAATGGCATTACCTGTAGTTGGAATTGCTTACGATTTTTTCCTTCTAACCAACAACAACATAACTCCACCAAAAACAAGCATTAAAACTCCCATCCAGAGATTGACATTATGCGATAACGATTTTTGATATAGTTCTGCGTCGTTCTTCGTCATAAATCCATAGATGGTCAGGATCACGCCAAATACAAAGAACATGAGACCGATCGGAATTTTTATATCTAACATAGAATAGTTTTTTACCAGAATAAAACGGATAAAATGACAAAAATGATCAAAACAAGTAACGCTAATGTATTCGTTCGTTTGAGCCAGGGAATGTTTTCTTCAGTAATCTTCGGGGTCAATGAATAAACAAGCCCTTTCAATTCCTCGTCAGTTTTTTCCCGCCGTGTCACCAACGAAAGACCCACAGTGATGAGTGTTGCAGAGGCGCAGGCGTAAATGGCTGTCCAAAAATTCTGTGCCATCTCGACCGGATAGGTTCGGAGCAAACCAAGCCATCCACCTTTCACTAAGGTAGTCGCTCCTTCGGGTGCTGTCAAACCATGATGTGCCAATGCTACGAGAAAGCCTCCAAACAACCCGGCAAAAGCACCATTTGCGGTGGTTCGTTTCCAAAACATACCCAGAAATATTACGGCAAACAGCGGTGCATTGATCATGGAGAAGATCGTCTGAAGAAAATCCATGATGTTACCAAATAAACCCGCGAGATAAGCCGCAGCGATACTCACCAATACACCAAAAATTGTTGCCAATCTTCCTACACGCAAGTAGTGCCTGGCATCAGCAGCCGCATCATTCGTTGCTGGCCGGATATAGCTTTGGTAAATATCATAGGTCCACACGGTATTGAATGCAGATACATTTCCGGCCATGCCAGACATGAATGAAGCAAGTAGTGCCGTGATACCAACACCGAGCACCCCTGCCGGCAAATAATGTTTCAACAGCATGATAATAGTGAGGTCGTAATTCGGTTTGCCATTTTCCATGATGCTAAACCCTGAACCGGGATTGTTAATTAATACCAGTGCAACGATGCCCGGGACGATGATCAGGAAAGGAATAAACATTTTTGGGAGGGCACCGATGAGTGGCGTTTTGCGTGCAGCAGTGGTGGACTCAGCAGCCATGGCCCTTTGCACAATTAAAAAATTGGTGCACCAGTAACCAAATGAAAGAACAAATCCGAGACCGGCAAATATTCCATACCATTTTACACCCATCGGGTTTGCATTGGCTGCACCGGTGTATTTCCATGTTGTTGTTAAGGTATCGGGTGCAAAACCTTTTTGTGTTGCAATAGGTGCCAGTCCCTCTTTCAACCCACTCCAACCTCCGACTTCCATCAATGCAAGGATCACAATAGGCAACAAACCGATCAAAATAATAAAGAACTGGAGTACTTCATTGTAAATCGCGGAAGACAAACCCCCCAGGTATGTATAAGCAAGAACGATCGCAGCCGATAACCAAAGACTGATATTGAAATTCCAACCCAGGACCTTCTCCATCAGTAGCGCAAGGGCATACATGGAGATACCTGAGGCCATGATCGTCATCACCGCAAATAGAATAGCATTCAGTGCGCGGGTCTTTTCATCAAAACGCAATTTTAAAAATTCAGGAACTGATCTTGCTTTTGAGCCGTAATAAAAACGCATCATAAAAATTGCGAGGAAAACCATCGCCGGAATGGCCCCGATCCAATAAAAATGAGTGGTCAGCATCCCATATTTTGCAGCGGAACCCGTCATTCCCATTACCTCGAGGGCACCCAGGTTGGTGGAGATAAATGCCAAACCGGTAACCCATGCGGGCAACGAGCGGCCCGCTTCCAGAAATTGTTTGGCGTCTTTCATGTATTTGCGAAGGAACCAACCGATTCCCAATACAAAGACGAAATAGATCACCATGATGATGTAGTCGATCAGGTGGAGTTGAACTTCCATTGTGAATTTTTTGGTTTGAGGTTGAAGTTTTTCGCAGTTGATAGTGAAGGCCTATTGCACTCATTGCCGCGGCTTAGGTAAAGATAATCGAGAATGTGGAATGGAGAACTATGATCAGTAAGAGGGAGGCAATAAAGTAGAAATTTGTGAATAATATGCTTTATGAAACCTTATAACCTTAGTAACCAATTAAAGGAAGGGCGACGTAGATTATTACCTTGTAATCTTCGGTCGTCTTAGTTTTCGGCAGGTAATAACGTTCCTGTTTTTTGAGATTGTATTGTTACTAAGGTAGTAAGGTGCTGCACGTCGTAAACGAAATTGACCAGGTGTGGAGCGTCCGCAATCAAATCCTGGTTACGATTTTTAATTCCATTTTTTGAATGGTAATAATGTCAAATTGGAATTATAATACCTGGGATCGTTCGTGACTTCCTCGGTCACCCAATCAGGTAGTTCAAATCTTTCGCCTTCAGTGTCTAATTCAATTTCTGCTAAAATCAGGCCTTCATTTGCATCATGAAAGACGTCTACTTCCCAAAGTTTACCCTCGTAGGAGATTTCATATCGCGTTTTTGATAATTCGCTTTCCGAAAAAGTGTCCAGCAATTGCTCAGCATCTGCTACAGGAATCTTATACTCAAATTCATCACGGGTGGCATCTTTTGTCTTTCCTTTTATCGTCAAATAGGCGTCGGACTTTGTGAGTCTCACGCGCACTGTTTTATTTTCATCCGCGACAAGATAGCCTTGTCGATAGAGTTTGCCATCCGGTTTATCGATTTTGCTCCATTTATTGTGGTCAATAAGATATTTTCGTTCAATTTCGAGTGCCATAATTCTTAGATGTCCGTAATTGCAATTGGCGACCCCGCGTTCTTTTTCTATTTATTTTTCTTCCTGTACTTAAAATTATCAGCGATGACTTTGAGAAGGTATTCCTTTTTATCGCTGTTATATTCCCAAAACATAGCTCCGCCAAGATGATTTTTTTTGACATACTTGCATTTTTCTTCGACTGATCGTTCATCGTCATAGGAAATAAATACATTGGTTTGGGGGTTAAAAAGATAAGGAGCCATAGCGACTGTGTCCCAATATTGTTGATAACCATTTTTATCAATCACACTATCCTTCAAATAAGTAAAGCCGCCGCCGCGCATCCCTTTTAATGTCTTCCGGTACAAACCGTTGTTGTCACCTGATTCCATTTGCCAGCCCTTGCCATAAAAAGCAATCCCCATTACAATTTTAGAAGGCGGAACACCCGCCGCCACAAATTCCTGGACGGCTCGATGGGCAGAATGCTGACTCGTGTCGTTCGAAGAGTTATACAGGTTGGTATGATGACCGGAAATGGTATCCGATCCATCTGCAAAATCATAACTCATAATGTTTATGAAATCTGTGTACTGCTGCAATTTTCCCATTTCGGTGTGATCTATATAATCCCGCCATCCCCCCACGGCTGTTGTTATAAAATATTTTGAATGGGTAATTTGATTGAGACTATCAAGCCCATGTCTCAGGTCGCGGAAGAGTAGCGTATAGTTTTGTTTATCCTCCGGTCGGTATACGTTACTGTCACCGATCATTCCCGGATACTCCCAATCTATATCAATTCCATCAAGATTATATTTTGAAACAATAGCTACTGCACTCGTTGCGAAATTTTGCCGGGAAGTGTCGGTGAGCACAGCGTCAGAAAAATTTTTACTCCAAGTCCACCCACCAATAGAAATCAATACTTTCAGGTTTGAGTTTATATTTTTTAATTCACTTAATTTCCTGAGGTTGATCGTGTCTGTTCCTTCAAAGTGCAACCATGCCCGGTTATCCTTTATGTCAACAAAAGCATAATTGATATGAGATAGTCGCCAGACATCGATCGAATCTGTATTTATCAGCCCTCTGAATCCACCGACATAAGCGATGATAACAGGCCTGGGTTTTGGCTTACCAAAATAGGGCGACAACATCACAGTGGCGCTGCAAAACAAAAAGCTTATATTGTAAACGATCTGTTTCATTTCTTAAATTTTGATAAGCGTTTTGTATTTAGATTCATGTCAATTTACATCTATTTTGCAATCGACCCGCTAAATCCATAATCAGCCTTTAAATCCTTGACAGGTATGCGCTATAATCAGCTGAGTAATGAAAGAATTTTGTCAATCGATGCTCTTCGGGGGATCACCATTCTCGTAATGATTTTCGTCAATGAACTTGCGGGGGTTCAGGATATTCCACAATGGACGAAACACATGCCCAGGGACGCCGACGCTATGAGTTTTGTCGATGTCGTTTTTCCTGCTTTCTTATTCATTGTAGGCATGTCCATTCCTTTTGCTATTAATCAGCGTCTCAAAAAAGGAGCAAGTTTTGTTCAATTACAGCAACATATCCTTTTTCGAACCCTTGGTTTATTAGTCCTGGGATTTTTCATGGTGAATGCCGAAGGTGGTTATGATGAGAAAGCAATGGGCATTTCCATCAAGCTATGGTCAATTTTATTTTTTGCGGCTGTTATCTTAACCTGGAAAGTTTACAGAACTTCAAATAAGATCCTTATTTATAGTTTAAGAGCAATTGGATTTATTATATTGATCATTCTTGCTGTTATTTACCGGGGAAACGATGGTGAACATATCACACCACGCTGGTGGGGGATTTTGGGTTTGATCGGCTGGGCGTATCTCTATTCGTGTATTTTTTATCAATTGTTTTCAGGTAATAAATATTTGCTTACGCTCATGATTGGCGTATGCGTCGCATTTTATGCGATCGGTAAAATGCCTTCAGTGGAACATTCCTGGTGGAGCTGGATAAGTGCGCGAAAGGGAGATGCGGCACATACATCGATCGTATTGTGTGGCATTATAGTGACCTTGCTATTTTTTGATCAATCCCGGCCGGTAACCGGTGGAAGGCGCTTTTTAAACGCTTTCGCCTTTGCGGCGCTTTTATTCATTGCCGGTTATTTGTTACGACCTTATTTTAAAATATCAAAGATCTACGCAACGCCAACGTGGTGTTTATACAGCGCGGCTTCCTGCACCATTATATTTTCATTTTTGTACTGGCTGATCGACAAGAAAGGGATCCGGCGCTGGACAAATTTTTTCAAACCAGCAGCTTCAAATCCTTTGCTTACTTATATTATTCCCGATATCATTTACTTCTTGACTGCTTTGTTAGGAATAGTCATCGTGCCACATTTTTGCAGATCCGGATGGCCGGGAATTGTATGGTCGGCGTTTTTTGCAGTTGTCGTAATGGGTATTGCCATGGTGTTGAACAAAATGAAATTAAAATTACAATTGTAAATATTGTAAAATTCCCTGCCTTGTGCATGTAGAAATGTTGATGAATTGAATCAGACAAGTCATACAGGGCACATAAGGCGTTGTAAATTCCGTTCTTGTATGCCTTGTACGCTTTGCATGGTTAGGAATAAAATCAATAACTAAAAACTTGCTTTTCATGAAATCTTCTTCACGTCGCAAATTTTTGCACCATTCATTAAGTGGTTTAGGAGTATTAGCAATGCCTGGCGGTCTACAGGCGGCAACGAATAAGCGTGTCAAAAAGATGAAAGTAGTTTGTGTAGGTGGTCATCCTGACGATCCTGAAAGTATATGTGGAGGCACGCTGGCCAAATTTGCTGCAGCCGGTCATGAGGTTACCATCATTTACCTGACAAGGGGCGAAGCCGGTATTGAAGGAAAATCCCACGATGAAGCGGCGGACATAAGAAGCAAGGAAGCCATGGCTGCGTCAAAGATCCTCAATGCGAAACCGGTTTTTGCCGGGCAAATCGATGGCGACACAATAGTGAACAACGAATGGGTAATGAAGATGCAGCAATTATTAGCGGCGGAAAAACCTGATATTGTATTTACACATTGGCCAATTGATACGCACAAGGACCACCAGGCGGCGAGTCTGCTTACGATCCAGGCCTGGGTGAGGTCAGCCAACAAATTTGATCTCTATTTTTGTGAAGCTTGCCCGGGTTCGCAAACCTTAGGCTTCCATCCGGATTTTTACATTGATATTACGGAAACACAGGAACAAAAACGTAAGGCCATTTATTGTCACACCAGCCAGGATCCGCCGGGTATCTATGATTGCGGTCATGCTTCGTCTGAAGACTTTCGCGGTAGGGAACTCGGTGTAAAAGCAGCCGAAGCATTTGTGCACATGACTGGCAAGAGGAGAGGAAATTTAATTCCTGAAATTATTGGCGAGAGTTAAAAGACTGGAGACGTACCAGTTTTTCACTGATTCACCACTACGGATAAGATTACTGGGTTTTAAAGTTCAATGCCTTTATATAACCTTCATTTCCGTAACAATTTTCGAAGCGACAGTTCAGTAAGAAATCAGATAGAGCTTTTTTGACAGCTTCCATATCCTTAGGCCTGTATTGCTGAATATTTTTAAAACTTTCCCGGGCTGTATCTGCATAAGCTGATATCACATTATAGCTTTCCGGTTCTTTAAAACTTACCATACAACGGCTGTTATCCATTTTCTTATATGGCCAGAAATGCCAGCCGATATTGTTGCTGTCAAGCATTTGGCGGAAACTTGTGATCCATTCGTCTGTATTCTCACCTGTTTCACCACAATAAATCGGCACATTGTAGCGGTTTCCGAAATCAATATAGGGTTGCACCACTTTACGCGTCGGTGGTGTCCAGTACTTGTGAAAAGTATACACGAGATTATTGTCGAAGGGTTTCCCAAACATATCAAAATTGGAATCCCATTGTGCTCCGCCGAGGAAGATGATGTGTTTTTTATCCACCGCCCTGACGGCTGCGGTGATCTTTTTATACAGAGGCTCCAGTCTCGGATTGAAAAATGCCGTATCAAAAAATGGAGGAATGGGTTCATTCAAAAGATCATAACCCATGATGGTTGGTTCATTGGCGTAGTGAGTCGCGATCTCTTTCCAGATGCTAATGGTTAGTTGCTGTGCTTCTTCGCTCTCAAACAGGAATGGATACCCATAACTATCATCGATGTTATCACCTGTTTGACCAGCGGGTGCACAATGCATGTCCAGCATTACATAAATGTTCTCTTTTTTACACCATTTGACCAGTGTGTCCATAATGGCAAAAGCTCTTTTGCTGCCGCTTCCACCCAAATAATTTTCGTTGGTGAATAACCGGTAATTAAATGGCAAGCGGATCGAATTCACTCCTGCCATCTTCAAAAAATGAATATCACCGTACGTGATATAATTCTTTACGTACTGGCGCCAGAACTTGTCGGTTTCAAAAGGCCCGATAAGTTCGGTCATTGTTTCGTTGATCAGGCGGGGAGAAGTTGCTCTTTTATAATGAAACATATAACCCTCAGGAACCAGCCAGTTACCAAGGTTAGTGCCTTTGATGGCAAATGGCTTTCCACCCGATGTAACGATCTCTTTCCCTTTTGTGTGAAGAAAAGATTGAGCCGTTAAATTTATAGTTAGTAAAACAGTCGAAAGAAAAAAAGAAATATATTTCATGCGAGTATCTTTACCTGCAAGATATGAAGATCATTTACAGAGCTTATATTTTGTTATTGGTTGTCCTTCTGGCAACAACATTTTTTTTCAAAGGGGCAACCTTTGACATTCATATTCATGATACAGTATTTGTCATTGCTCACTTTCATACGGGACTGGCGTTATCTTTTTATGTTTTATTACTCACTATTGCCGACTATTGGACAAGCAACCACAGAAATAAGATTTCTCTCTTTCAATGGCTATTGTTCTTGACAGTCGTGCTGGCTTCCTTTTGGATCTTATATGCATCCATATTTCAGTCAACGAGATATTATAATAGAACCGACATAAACACCTGGCATAACTTCAGGCAACTTCAAAAGATGAATGAGATTACAACTATTTTTTTATTCTTTTTCGTATTGACACATCTTTCGTTCTGGATATATTTCCTGGTTTTTCTTCTCCGTAAATTCATTTTTTTAAAAGTAGACTAATTCATACCATTTTCATCACGACAAAAGTTTAACCACCATTTTGCTGGCCAGATAGAAATTAAATGCGAAATTCACTGCCCAAAATTTTTGATAATTGAAATTATTTCCATCATCGGCCTATATACAACTTGAGTTTGATAAGGTAAGGTCATTGTTGTTTGAGCATTGCGAAACTGAATATGCAAAAGGAAAAGCAAATGAATTACTTATTCATACAAGCAGGGAGCTGATCGAAGCTGAGCTAAAACAGAGTTACGAGTACAAGCAACTACTGCAATCAGGCACTTATTTCCCCAATGATTATTTGTTAAATCTTTCAAAGGAACTGAAATTATTAAGTATCCCGGGGGCGGTATTGAGCGGTGAACAGTTTATCGAATTGAGGCGATTGGCAGAAAGCATGGAAAAGATCTTTCGCTGGTTTGACAGGGAAAGAAAAACGGTCTATGAAGGCCTGGCCAAATTGACAGAGCACACTCACTATGATAAAACTATCATAAACAAGATCGATGAAATACTGGATGAGCAGGGACAAGTAAAGGACAATGCATCAAACGAACTTCGCACTATCAGGATGAATTTATACCGGAAAAGAAATGAATTGCGAAGGATCTTTGAGCGTATTGTTTCAAAATTGAATAAGCAGGGTTATTTGGCTGAGATAGAAGAGAGTTTTATGAATGGCAGAAGAGTAGTGGCTGCCTTTGCTGAGCAAAAGAGAATGGTGAAAGGAATTTTGCATGGCGAGAGTGATACGCGTCGTACAGTTTTCATTGAGCCGGAAGAAACGATCGGGTTGAACAACGAAGTCTTTTCATTCGAGAATGAAGAAAGAAAAGAAGTTTACCGGATATTAAGGGAGCTGACCAAAGATCTCTCAAAGTATGAACCCCTGCTCTCCGCCTGGCATGAAATCATTGGCGAATATGATTTTATCCGGGCCAAGGCCAAGCTTGCGATGGACATGAGGGGAGAATATCCCTCGCTGTCAGACAAGTCGCACGTTCAACTTGTGGAAGCGTATCATCCATTGCTTTTCCTTTACAACAAAAGACTCAGCAAAGCAACCATTCCCGTTGCAATCACTCTCGACGAAACGAACAGGATACTTGTGATCAGCGGTCCCAACGCAGGCGGCAAAACTGTCACTATGAAAACGGTTGGACTTTTGCAAATGATGGTGCAGGCAGGTTTGCTGGTGCCTGTTCATCCTTCCTCGGAATTTGGAATATTCAAACAATTGATGATCCACATTGGCGACACTCAAAGTTTAGAATTTGAGTTGAGCACGTATAGCAGTCATTTGCTGAACATGAAATATTTTATGGAGAATGCCAATGGTCGCACATTGTTTTTTATTGACGAACTGGGAAGCGGCAGTGATCCAAACCTTGGGGGTGCATTTGCAGAAGTGATCCTGGACGAACTGGCGAAGAAACATGCTTATGGTATTGTCACGACTCATTACCTGAACCTAAAAGTGATGGCCAATAAGACACCCGGCATCATCAACGGCGCCATGGCCTTTGATGAAAACAATTTATTGCCACTATATAAGTTGATCATTGGTAAACCCGGGAGTTCTTATACATTTTCTATTGCTGAAAGAATCGGGCTTGATAAAGAATTAATTCAACGAGCCAGGTCACTGGTTGATGAGGAGCATTTTCAGCTCGACAAATTATTGAACAGGGCAGAGCAGGATATTCACGACCTTCAGAAGAGGGAGAAAGAACTGCAGTCATTGCTTAAAGAGAATGAGAAGCTTAAAAGAGAAATGCAACAGGTTATGGATAAAGAAAAGCACCAGCAGCAAATTGAGATGCTGAAGCAACAGAATCGAATTACTGAAGAGAGAATTACTTACCTGAAGGACATGGAGCGAAAATTAAAACAGATCTTAATTGAATGGAGAAAAGAAGACGATAAAAGTAAGGTGATAAAACAAATGCAGGCTTTGCTGTTCAAAAAGAATGAGCAACGAGTCGTTAATAAAATGCAGAAAAAGATCGAGTCAAAATTTGAACAGGTTGGCGGGGAAATAAAGGAGGGCGACAGGGTGATGATGAGAAGAAATCACCAGGTTGGCAAGGTGATGGAATTACGAGGTAAAAGGGCGGTGGTGCAAATAGGATTGTTACCAATGCAGGTGGAGCTAAAGGATCTTATTGTTGTAAAAGAAAAGGAAAAGGGCTCCTAAACCTGCCCGGTGGTATAGTTCTTGTCTTTAATCCGTCAAATCCGATCTATGAAAAATACTCTGACGACTGCAGTATATGTCATACTCGCGATAGCAGTTATCTACGTGTCACTTTTTTTTCTTTCCTGTAACAAAAAGGAAGTTTCAAATTCAAATCAGCACGCAACTTCATGTTCGGCAACAAAAGCAAGTGTAGAGAACATCGGGATCTTTCCTGCCGACAACCCATGGAATAAAGATATCTCCCAGGAAGTCGGTTGATCCCTACAGCAGCCAGATGATTGCGAATTTTTCAGGCAGCCCCGTCAAGACTGATTTCGGAAGTGGCGAATGGGACGGTGCGCCAATTGGAATTCCTTACGTTGTGGTTTGTGGCAGTCAGCAAAAAATATCAGTGAATTTTACGGATTATGGTGATGAGAGTGATACAGGACCTTATGCCATTCCGTTGAATGCACCCATCGAAGGAAATGGAACCGGCGATTCTCATGTTATTTCGGTGGATGAGGAGAATGGGATCTTGTATGAATTATTCAATGCCCATGTTAATGGTGACCACTGGGATGCTTCGTCCGGCGCTATTTTCAATCTTAAGTCAGACGATTTGAGACCCGAAACATGGACATCTGCAGACGCAGCCGGTTTGCCGATCTTTCCCGGTTTGGTGCGCTATGATGAAATTAAAAGGGGAGAGATCGCTCATGCAATTCGTTCACTTTGACAAGCTCAAACGTAAAGCCAGCTTATATTTTATCCTGCGCGACATAAAGTTAGTAGCAGAGGTGGTCAATATTCGGCCACCGACCAGATTATCTTGACGGCTATGAAAAAGAACGGACTGATACTTGCCGATATTGGCAGTAACATGTACATCAGCGGCGCTCCCGACGAACGCTGGAACAATGATGAACTCCACGAACTATTGCAAGTAAAAGCTTCTGACTTCGAAGTTGTGAATTTTAATAGTTGATCTGCAAATTTGAATTACCGGGTGAAGTGAATATAATCATTGAGGTGGTTGATCGTTTCCTGTTGCAGCAAAATCGTTTGCTTCACTACGTCGCTTATTGAAATGATCCCTATCAGCCTGTCGCTGTCAAAAACAGGCAAATACCGGATATTTTTATCGGTCATTAACTGCATGCAATGATCAATGGTATCTGATGGTTTTAACACAGGCAAGTCGGTGCTCATGATCTCGGCCACCCTGGTGTCATGTGAATTTTTTCCTCGCAGTATCACCTTTCGTGAATAATCCCTTTCCGTCATAATGCCCAGGTATTCGCCGCCGTGCATAATAAGCACGGAGCCTATATTTTTTTCAGACATAATCTGGAGGGCGTCAATTACAGGAGTATCAGGGGGTACAGCGATCGCAGAGAGGCCCTTCCGGGCGATAATATCGGAGACATGATTCATGGCAATGCAATTTGTTTCGTTGTTAATTTAAGAAAAGATAAAGCACTGGCAAAAACATTTTTTATTGCTATCTTGTATACCTCTTCATGGATCAGAAACCTGCAACTATTAAAGAGATCGCCAAGCGATTAGAAGTATCAGTCTCAACGGTATCAAGGGCTCTGCATAACCATCCAAGTATCGGGTTACGTACGAAGCTACAAGTCAGGAAACTAGCGGCAGAACTGCATTATGAACCCAACCAGGCCGCGATCTCGTTTAAAAAAGGCAAATCATTTACCCTTGGTGTGATTCTTCCCAACCTCGGGGAAGAATTTTTTTCTATGGCGATTGACAGCATTGAAGACACAGCCTCAAAAAACGCCTATACCGTCCTCATCGGTCAGTCGCATGACGATGCAGAAAGGGAAAGAAAGATCGTTGAATCAATGCGTAAGCACAGAGTTGATGGCATCTTAATTTCTATTTCAAAAAATACTGCCAGCTTTGAGCATTTTGATGATCTGAAAAAATATAAAATTCCTGTTGTTTTTTTCGATCGTGTACCGGACGCAGCTGAGTTTTACAAAGTATCCTGCACGCTAAAGCAAAGCTCCATTGATATGACCGACTGGCTGATCAATGAAGGGCACAAACGAATTGGGTTTATAAAAGGACCGGGAAGTATGCCCTCGTCGGATGAGCGTTTGCAGGGATATATCCAGGGTTTGGCCAAAAACAACATCAAAGTAGATAAGAATTTGATCGTGGAGACCGATCTTACTAAAGGTCAGAATGAAGGAGCTATTAAAAAATTACTTGCATTGAAAGAGGTGCCTTCTGCGGTGATAACTTTTAATGATTATGTAGCTCTCGATGCGATGAAATATACAAAGAGCGTGGGCTATAAGATCAACAGGGATATTTATTTTGCAAGTTATGCGAACCTTCCTGTCACCAATTATCTTGACGATCCTCCCATTGCTTCCGTTGAACAATTTCCTCACCAGCAGGCAGAAAGGGCCACTAAAATTTTATTAGACCTTATTGAATCAAAAGATTCAGTTCCGCAGACGGATACTAAGATTGTATTGGAGGGAAAACTGGTGCTTCACCAAAAAAAGAAATAGCTGTCAAACAATCGATTCACATTGTTAGCGTGAGGTAATACGTTGCCATAGAATTACAGAGGTCCAGAAGCTTTAGTGCTATGGGGTTGCTACTGATTTTTCCAAAGCTGAAAATTTCCGAATTTTGGACCAGTCGCGTAAGAAAAATGGAAAGATGCCAGAGTGGTCGAATGGGACGGTCTCGAAAACCGTTGTACGGGCAACTGTACCGAGGGTTCGAATCCCTCTCTTTCCGCCATCAAATTAAAAATAAATATATTCTTCGCAGGTTATTCGAATATATGCCGTTTTAATTTTTATTTGACGTTGCGAATTGTATATATTCGAAAAGCAGATTATAGATTGCTACAATATAATGTTGCGAAAACCCGCATTACAACCTAAAAACTATCAAAAAACCGGAGACTCTCCGGATCTTTTGTCACTGGTCACCATTCTAAATTATTTCCATCCGTT
>DASYSW010000096.1:0-6527 GCA_036002905.1 Chitinophagaceae bacterium | reverse complement strand
TGGGCATGACCCAGCAGCAAATGACTGATATTGACAACGTAAATATCTGCTACCTGAGTACGCTTGATCGGATCAACCGGTATGCGAAAGATGACGCCACGAAAGACAAAGCTGCTGATGCAGTTGACCAGGCCAGGTGGGCACAATTAGACGCTATTATGGGAGCAGACAAACATGAACAGTACGCGAAGTATTTAAAAGATAAGATTGAAAAGGCCAGCGCGAACAAGTAGTGCCCAGCAGCCCGTTGATTTTACGAGGAGAAACGAATGAGCTTTCAAAAATTGAGGTCATTGCGACGTTAGTGACGGCCTTTCTTCATTTTTTGGAGAAGACATTTTTATTGGGACCAGGCCCGCAGTTGCAGTTCGGCTATTATTTTGTCTATCTTTTTTTTTGCAACGGGTATATTCGTCGCTGGGCTGTACTCCTTTATTAATGCGAAAGAGATGAGTAAACGTTAAAGTACACTCCGCGAGCAGATCAATGAGTACTGAATCTTTTAGCTGATGTAAATTTCGCATGGGCTTACTAATACGTAACAAGTCTGCAGCAAATCATGTGCAAAAAATTTCAAGGCGGAAGCCGTATCAGAGAGGAATTTTTCTACAGAAATCCATTCAGGATTTCAACCTGACAGGGTATGGGACGCAACAAGTTCACCTCAAAAAAAATTTCGAAAAAATTTAATCCGACGAGATTTCCTGTATTCATATCCCGAATTTTGTCGATTTAAAATCGATAAATAAAATCTATTCATGAGAACGGTTGTCCTCCTGCTTGCATCAAACATCTTTATGACATTTGCCTGGTATTATCATTTGCAACAAAAAGGCTGGCCTCTGTGGAAGGCTATCGCGTTAAGCTGGCTGATCGCTTTTTTTGAATACTGCCTGATGGTCCCGGCTAACCGTTATGGATTTGCAAATGGCTTTAGTGGATACCAGTTAAAAATGATCCAGGAAGTGATCACTCTCGTGGTATTTTGTTTGTTTGCCATGGTTGTGCTGAAGGAACCGCTACAGCTCAGATATCTTATCAGCTTCGCGTTTTTGCTTGGAGCTGTTTACTTCATGTTCAAGAAGTAGGAAGCAGTTCGATAAAAAGGGGATGTTAAGACATCCCCTGTATCTGCACATGAGAAAACTATTTCAGTTTTGATTAGTCAGTGTTATTTCACCGGCGCCGTCCATTTTTACTTTCTCGATTATCTTGTCAGCTACTTTTTTGCCCAGCACTAATGCGACATCGTTGTCAGTCCGGAAATGAATGCCGGCCTGGAAACGTGATTCTGCTGCGTCCTTGGCTTTTTCTTCGAAGTAGGACCTATCAGCAGGAAAGAAGTACGAATAAAGTTCACACATCACACCGCTGACAGCGGCATGTCCAGAGGGATAGCCAGGAAAGGGCGGTGTTGGAACAAGCGAGCGATAAGCGGTATCGTATTGATTTGGCCTGATACCCCAGTAGGCATACTTAGCATCCCAGCAGGCCACAAAACCATCATAATAGCCGATGGCTGCAATTGCATATAACCTGGCCGCACGAGGCGGGTTCAAATGCAGATTGTATTCAAATATCTTTTTATCCAGTGCTTCATTCCAGAAACCCTGGCTGGCCCAAAAAAATGCATTGGCATTTGAACTAAATGTTCGTTTGAAATTTTTCATTTCCGCCATGTCCTTTGCAAAATCAGGAGGCGGGGCAGGACGGAATTCGCTACTGCTGTCAAGGACAACGGTTCTATTCCTGCCGGCAAGTGGAAACATCGCGAATTTTCCTTTCCAGAATTGAGGTCCATCGGGAATTTTGCCATCCCATGCAGCCTTGTATACATAGTCTTTTGTGTAATCAATTTCTTTTTCTGCAATTCTTTTTCCCAGTTCAAAACCAGCGCGGGCATCATCGGGAAAAGCAACACCGGCTGCGACTCTCGATGCCATGAGCTGCTGGGCCATGTGATTTACCGAATCTGTCAAGTGCGGATAGAAGTGTGAGATAATAGTTACCGCAACTCCTGCCGCTATTGAATACTCGCACGGATAAGAGGGGCTTTCTGGCTTTAACACGTATGCTTTTACATGGTTGTCGGCAGCAAAAGGACGAGGCCGTTTATACGCATACTTGGTGTCCCATCCCGCAATAGTTGCATCATAGATCGCTGTCCCGAGGAGCATATTTGCCAATGCACCATATCTCCCGGTGTCAACGGTCCACATTTGCATCATCATATTCTGCCAGTGATAACCGGGTGCACCTTCATTCCAGTATTGGATGTGTCGCAAGCCAGCTGTGTCCAAATGCTTTTGAATAGAAAGTACCTCTGCGATTTCATTTTTGAAGGACGCAGGTGCAGGTAAGCGATAATCTTTCCCTGAAGTAATGAACCAGGTCTTCCAATTACCCGCGGAAGGTTCTGTTTGTGCCAGTGTCCGCATGGAGATCAGTGCCACTCCAATAATCGTTAAATGTTTTCTCATAAAAATTTTTGCACAAGGATATTAGTTTCAGCGAATCGTTGATATGCAAAATCAACGAACAACAGTTGATCGTAAACAAACAACTTGAATGTGTCAAGGCACAAGGACCAAGAAACAAGAACCAAATAAATAATTAAATCTCAAACTGAAATAGAAACTAGCCGCAGAATTGAAATTTGGAATTTGAGATTTGCCTGGTTCCTGAATTTTGAAATTTGGTGCTTCACCTTTTAATTGACTTATGCAAGGTGCTGGTTTACTCAAAACTCAATTCCATAGACAGCTTCACGCAACGAGAAAGATTTGCCGATATTTATCGGTGAAATGAAAATTTCATTTGATAGTAAGCTGGCTAAATTCTATGTGTGGGTCGCCCTTGCATATGCTACATTTTGGGTGCTTGGTAACAAGCATGCTTTTCATATCACATTTTGGGAGGCGGTTGGAAATAATCTGTGGCGAGTTATGTACGTGACCGTCATCAATTTTGTTTTTTTAGAATATACCGGCCCTTTTATCATCCGTAAACGAAGATTTCTCATTTATAATATTGTCCTGGGTGTAGTCCTTGTCTGGATCTTTTGCATCATATGGTCCTATGGATTGTACACCTGGAGGCTGCTTGGGATCTCACTGCATATTTATACAGCTCTTGAAACTTTTAAATCAGAGGCTGATGCCATTACTTCTCAAATGGGATTTAGTGTCGGTTCAATTTTCTTCTTCGGTACCATAAGGCATATTTATAACTATATAAAATTGAGACAGGCTGCGCAACTGCTGCGTATTGAAAAGCAAGCGGCCGAATTGAACTATCTCAAATCGCAGACAAACCCCCATTTTCTATTTAACACCTTGAACAATATCTACGCCCTCGCGAGAGATAAGAATGATCTTGCACCCGAGTCTATACTGCGTCTTTCGAAGATATTAAGGTTCATGCTCTATGAAACTGGTGGAGAATATATTGCGATCGAGCAGGAAGTGAAGATCATCAACGACTACATTGCTCTTGAGAAATTGCGTTATGACGAATCATTGCGTATCAACTTTAATTATGACGTCGAAGACATGAAACAAGCGCTGCCACCACTTTTGCTAATACCACTGGTCGAAAATGCTTTCAAGCATGGAGCATCCGAAACGAGGAGTCATCCTTTTGTCGATATTCATCTTTCCGTAAACAAGCGGCAGCTAATATTCCTTGTGAAAAATTCTGCAGAAACATTTTCAGAACAAGGAAGTATAAGAGAGAATATCGGCCTATCCAATTTAAGACGGCAGTTGCAATTGCTTTACACTGACTATGATCTTACAGTCAAACAAGCTGACTCGGTCTTTACAGCCAATCTAAAAATCAACCTTGCAAGTCATGTCAAAAATTAAATGCATTATTATCGAGGATGAGCCGCTGGCGGCAAAAGTTTTGTCAGATTATATTCTACAGACTCCCTTTTTAGAATTGCAGGCAACATTCAAAGATGCTATTGTTGCAACGGACTGGCTGAGATATAATGCAGCTGACCTGATCTTCCTGGACATCCATTTGCCTAAGTTGAAAGGCATGGCTTTTCTAAAAACGCTTACACATCCACCGGCTGTAATTATAACGACCGCCTATCATCAATATGCAGTAGAGGGATTCGATATGAATGTTACAGATTACTTACTCAAGCCTTTTGAATTTGAGCGTTTTTTAGTTGCCGTGAAGAAGGTAAAATCTGCAGGAAAAGAAATGCAGCAGGCTAGTTATCGCAACGAAATGAAAGATCACTTGTTTGTGAATGTCCAGAAGAAAAAAGTTAAAATTTCATTTTCAGAAATTGTTTATATCGAAAGCCAGCGGGAATACATCAGAATAGTTACCACAAAAAAGGAGTGGATATCAAAAATGAGTACCCATGAAATCGAAACCCTTTTGCCAGCAGACCTTTTCAAAAGAATTCATCGCTCCTTTATTGTGGCCCTAAAAAAAATCGATTCCTACACGGCCGACACCGTCGAGGTAAATGGAATTGCTATTCCTGTCGGAAGAGAGTATCGGGATAGCATGAAAGACCTATGATGATTTCTCTTTCTTTTCAAAATGCATTTAGATTGGGATTGCAAACACTCGCCAAGATTGTAAGTTATTCCACAACATCGAGCTTTTTAGCTTAGTCCAGGCTTCTACTCATCGCTTTTTATAAAAGTCTCGCATCTAAAAAAATATTGGCACAATTCTTCAGCCTGCGTGAGTAAAGTTGCTACAATGAATTCGAAAAAAGAGCAAATACCCGAATTGGCCAGAGTGGTTGAAAGAAATGTAAATACACTCCTGAATAGAAAGAAAAAGGAAGACAGAAAGCGAACAGTTGAAGAGAGGCTAGTGGACAGCGTAACCTCCTTTGTCAGCAGCATGCTATCCGTCTATGTTCACCTGGTGCTGTTTGGGGTTTGGATTTTTTGGAACACTGGCCTGCTACCACTAAAACCCTTTGACCCAAGTTTCGTTATTCTTGCGATGTTTGCTGCCGTCGAGGCAATCTTTCTCACGACCTTCGTTTTGATTGGACAGAAGCGGATAAACATCCAGGCTGATAAATGGGCTGAACTGGATCTGCAGGTGAGCCTTTTGACAGAACATGAAGTAACCAGGCTGCTGAATTTAATTACGGCTATAGCTAGGAAAATGGAAATTGAGGAGGCACACGACAAGGAAATCGAGGAATTATCGAAAGAGACTCATCCAGAAAAAGTATTGGATACGATGGAAAAGGCGTCGAAATAGGGCTTCGTTAACCCGGAGTCACTCTATTTTCAAGGAACCATTCCTGAAAAAAGATGCAGGCGCCAGGCGCCTGCATTAGCAAGAATCATCCGGCTATTTGTATCTTTCTTGGCGGCTTTTGTTTTGCCTTTTCTTTCTTTGGTATACTTAATCGCAGCACGCCATCCCGGTAATGCGCTTCTATTTTATCCTCATCCACGACTTCCTTTGGCAGGCTGAAACTTCGCTGGAATGACTGATAACTGAATTCCCTGCGGCTGTATCTTTCTTGTTCATTACCTTCCTGGGATTCTTCGCTTTTTTCCGACGAAATGGTAAGGGCATTGTTGTCAAGCTCAATTTTGAAATCTTCTTTTTTCATGCCCGGTGCTGCCATTTCTACCTCGTAACTATTTTCCGTTTCTTTAATATTTACAGCGGGAAGGGTGGTTTCAGAATTCGAAAAATTCGAACTGCCCCAATTGATCATTCCCCTGTTAAATAAATCATCATCGTCCCAAAACCGACTAAAGGCTGGGAAGAAATTTCTATTTCTCCTGATCAGTGATGACATATGACCTCCTTTTTTATGAGATTAAATAATCGGTTGACATAATATAGCTACAAGCTAAGTGCCACCTGTTGTTTTAAAACAATATTTCTTATTCCACGCCGATAACGAATTCCCTTCCTGCCTTTTCTGCAGTTTTTTGATTTTTTTTCATGTTCTCTCCCGAACCTGTATTGAGCTAACGTGTATTAAATAATTTATCTTTTTCACATTTTCTTTATAGTTATCCAAAGAGATAAGGGTATTTTTGTTGAAATTGATCATGAGGACTCGTGTAATCAAATTTCTTATTGCATTGACACTTCTTGTTATCTTTTCGGGAGGGTTGTCAATGACTGTTTTCCGGGGCTTATTAAAGGGAAGCAGTTGGTCTTTATTGCAAAAACAGGAGTCTGAAAACGATACCTCTCCCAGCGAAAATACCAAGGGCATGGAAATTAGAGAGTTTGAGGCAGAAATTACCAGCCTTAACCTCCCTTCGCCGAATTCTGAAATGTTATACTCTCAGTACGGCGCTGATGATTTTTCGTTTGTGCGTACCTTCTATTTATTGGTGCCAACGCCGCCTCCCGATCATATCGGATAGTCTCACTTAGTAAACATGGGCATCCTGTTCGCTTGCGTTAGTTGTCGCAAGCCGACCGATTTAGTTGTCGCAAGCCGACCGATTTTTTCTATACTTAAAAATTTTCTATATGAATCGTACCATTATAAAGCCTCTATGTCT
>DASYSW010000095.1:0-6530 GCA_036002905.1 Chitinophagaceae bacterium | reverse complement strand
TATTTTCATCGTACCATCGAAACGCGAGCGGGTTATCTGTATCTTGTCCCTCAAATTTTATTTGGGGAATATTTTTGAAAAACTCTTTATTCCCTAACGTAGCTGACATATATTGGTTTTTAATAGTAAATATATGTGTTCAAGGTCAGAAACATTTTAAAAGAAAGGAAGGATGAAAACATCCTCCCTTTTTCGATTTACTAACGATTGCTGTTTTATGAGCTCGATCAAATAACCAGCGTTTTAGGGAAGCTCGGGACCCCGCGGTTATAAAATCTATTTAGATTACTAGTTCATTCCGCTGGCCAGATATCCTACATGCCCGCCGGACTGGATGTACACATGTGATCATGCCATCTCCATAAATTCCCGAAGGGTACGACGTTCTCTCTTGCGACCTTATTCGTAAACTAACCCGTCATTGTTCCTTTCCAAGTCGAATGAAAAACCGTTTTGAGTTATGCGATTACATTATATAGGCCAAATATATGACCTCTCACCGCGTTGGCCCTAACTTCTTTACCTACTTGAATTCCTGGAGAAAAGGCGAAAATCCAGACAATATGAAGGTGTATAAATACTTTCAAAACCTTTACAGGCAAGGCTTTCTGAGGAATCTGAATAATGTTGCCTCTCATATAGCAAGTATGTAAATAAAGCAATCTGGGCACTAATGTAAAGAGTTTTTGTAAAATGTAACCGATTACAATGATTTTTTTTTATAATTTTTAATTTAGCTTTATCGCTCTATTGTAACCGTTTGTATGTTTAAAGGAAAGGAAGTCACGATATACGATCTCGCCAGCAAGCTCAATATTTCCATTGCGACTGTCAGCAGAGGGCTTAAAGACGATCCTGTAGTGAGCAAAAAAACGAGGAAAAGAATATTCGACCTTGCCGAGGAAATGGGCTACCGTTCTAATCATTTTGCCCGCAATCTTCGCAGGCAGAAGACGAACACAATTGGCATCATTGTCCATGAGCTTAACAGTAACTTCATCACATCTGTATTGGCAGGAATCGAAAAAGTAACCACAGAGGCAGGCTATGACCTCATAATTACCCATTCCTCAGAGAGCCGAATAAAGGAAGCAGCGAATGCAAAAAATCTATTTCACAAGCGTGTCGATGGATTGATTGCGTCGCTTTCGTTCGACACAAACGATCTCGAGCATTTTCGACCTTTCGAGGAGAAAGGAGTTCCGGTTATCTTTTTTGATCGCGTGGAGCAATCCAGCAATTATTCGGTGGTGATAATCGATAATTATAAATGTGGCTACCAGGCAACACAACATTTAATCGAACAGGGATGCAGAAAGATCGCCCATGTGACCTCAAGCCTCAAACGAAATGTGTATTCAGAGCGACATAGAGGATATAAAGATGCACTATTTGATAACAGCATCCCCTTTGACGAAAGCTTGCTTATCGTAAAGGACCTGAGTGAAAAGGCAGGTATTGAATCGGCAAAACAAATTCTTCGGATGCAACCCATGCCCGACGGCGCTTTTATCACAAACGATTTTGTCGCGGCCGTCTGCATGCGTACGCTGAAAGAAAACAATATCAATATACCTCGCGATATTGCCATCGTCGGTTTTAACAACGATGCTATTGGGAAATTGATAGAACCAGCACTGACCACCATTAACTATCCCGGTAAGGAGATGGGTGAGATCGTTGCGAGAAATCTCGTTAACCACCTCCAGGGTGTGGGCAACATTCAGAACATAAACACTGTTATTGTGAGCTCCGACCTGATCATTCGCAAGTCATCATTAAAAAAAATGAGTCAAAACCAGGAGACTTAACGGTAAATGTTGCACTTACTTATTTATTAGGTGTTGCAATGACATAGTGATGGGATCAAAAACAGCTCGATAAAAAAATGTCCGGTGCGGGTGCTAAAGGCCAGTGTGGTGCATCATTGCAAGCACTGATAAGACTCAATGTAATTGTGCGTTGCTTAGTTATGAAAAAAGCTTTCTTATTTTTTCAACTTCTCCTTTTTGCGTCGATAGCATATCCTGAAGACGGTTATGATCTTTGGTTACGTTATAATAAGATCGATGACCCGGTTCTTTTGCGACAGTACAGAAACCAGATCAATTCAATTGTATTTTCAAATTCATCCGCCACAATCAATATTGCAAAAAATGAGTTGCTTTTAGGTTTGCAAGGGCTGTTGGAAAAAAAAATCAGCGAAGCAAAAGAAATTAAAAATGGTGCGATCGTTCTTCAAAAAAATCGTATGGGCCGTGAAACAATAGGTGTTGATTACGAAGATCTCGGAGAGGAAGGCTTTGCAATACTAATTCCTGACATCGCAACAAAAATCACGGTGATTACCGCCAATACTGACACAGGAATCTTATATGGCGTGTTTCATTTTTTGCGTCTGTTACAAACTCATAAGAATATTTCCAAACTCCACATCATAAGCGTTCCAAAGATTCAAAACCGCATCTTGAACCACTGGGATAATTTGAACCGAACCGTGGAGCGTGGTTATGCCGGTGCTTCTATCTGGAACTGGCACTTGCTTCCTGGCTATATTGATAAACGATACATTGATTATGCAAGAGCCAATGCATCCATAGGAATCAATGGAGCAGTGTTGACAAATGTGAATGCAAATGCAATGGTTCTGACAACACCTTATTTGGAAAAAGTAGCGGCTCTTGCCAACGTGTTTCGTCCATACGGCATAAAAGTTTATCTCACGGCAAGATTCAGCGCACCCATAGAACTAGGCGGTTTAAAAACAGGGGACCCTCTCGATACAGCCGTGCAGCAATGGTGGAAACAAAAGGTCGATGAGATCTATTCTTACATCCCTGACTTCGGTGGGTTTGTAGTAAAGGCAAACTCCGAGGGACAGCCAGGCCCACAGAATTATGGAAGAACACATGCCGATGGAGCCAATATGTTTGCCGATGCATTAGCACCGCATCATGGAATTGTGATGTGGCGTGCATTTGTGTATGATGCAAGGGTTCAGAAAACTACTGAAAATTTTGGTGAAGGAAAAGCAGAGTCAAATGCTCCGAGTATAGCTGCTTCCGATCGCGCAAAACAAGCATACGACGAATTCAAACCTCTTGACGGAAAATTCAGGAAGAATGTGTTGGTGCAGGTAAAAAATGGCCCGATCGATTTTCAACCAAGGGAACCTTTTTCACCTCTGTTCGGTGCAATGCCGCAAACACCCATGGTGATGGAGTTTCAATTAACACAGGAATATCTTGGGCAAGCTACCAACCTTGTTTATGAAGCACCTTTGTTCAAAGAATGTCTTGATGCTGAAACTTATGCGAAAGGCAAAGGCTCAACCGTTGCAAAGGCGATTGATGGATCACTGGAAAATCATGTTGTTACAGGAATAGCAGGTGTTGCCAATATTGGCAATGAAAGAAACTGGACTGGTCATCCATTCGGACAAGCGAACTGGTACGCGTATGGAAGACTGGCATGGGATCATGAATTATCTTCAGACGAAATTGCGGATGAGTGGCTGCGACAAACCTTTACCAATAATCCGCATTTTGTCGATGCAGCAAAAAAAATCATGCTGATGTCAAGAGAGACGATGGTGAGTTATATGACACCGCTGGGCCTCCATCATATCATGGGAACCGGTTTTCATTACGGGCCCGCACCATGGGTTGATAATGCAGGAAGGGCCGATTGGAATCCTGTTTACTATCATCGCGCCGATTCGATCGGGCTCGGATTTGACAGAACTGTTACAGGAAG
This sequence comes from Chitinophagaceae bacterium, assembly GCA_036002905.1. Lineage (GTDB taxonomy): Bacteria > Bacteroidota > Bacteroidia > Chitinophagales > Chitinophagaceae > VBAU01. The sequence goes on along the minus strand of DASYSW010000095.1, from coordinate 2,774 downwards.
CAACGCGCTTTCGCAATATGCAAGAGAAGTAAGCAAACAATGGGAAGATATAAAGACATGTGACGAAAAATATTTATTGTGGTTTCACCATGTACCATGGCATTTCAAAGTGAAAAGTGGCAGAGCGTTGTGGGACGAGCTATGTTATAAATATTATTCCGGGGTTGATTCTGTAAGATGGATGCAGCAAACGTGGCAAAGGTTAAAAAAATATATTGATGAAGAAAGATTTGAGCACGTAAAAATGTTGCTGTTGATCCAGGAAAAGGAAGCCGTGTGGTGGCGAAACGCTTGTTTGTTGTACTTTCAAACATTTTCCAAAATGCCAATACCTGCCAATTACGAAAAACCTGATCACGACCTGCAATATTATAAAGAGCTAAAGTTTCCATACGCACCGGGAAATAATGGAAATTTATAATGCGAAATTCAAAAGTTAAAAAGCAAAAAGATTAACTATTGCCAGGAGTTGTATTACCGAGCAGAAATACTGAACGTATAAGTGAGTGACACAACGGAGGACGAACAGAATTACAAAAGCTAGATACGTAAAAGAAAACTACAACTAATTATGAACTTCAAAAACTCCCCTTTAGGGGTTGGGGGAAAAATAGCGATCGTTACGGGCGGTGGATCAGGAATTGGATTGGCCATTGCAGAAAAATTCACGCAGAACAACATTCGAACAATCATCATTGGGCGGGATCAGAAAAAACTTGATAGCGCGAAGGAAAAATTGGGAGATCTATGCGAAGCCGTTCCATACGATGTAAATGAACTGGCGGGAATTCCAAACCTTATCAATGGCCTGGTAAAACGGTTTGGGAAAATTGATATATTGGTGAACAATGCCGGAATTAATTTGAAAAAAGATTTCACCGAGGTTACCGATGAGGATTTTCAAAAGATTATTCTTACGAATGTAACGTCGGTGTTTGTTTTTTCGAGAGAAGTTGTCAAGTGTATGTTTGAAAAAGAGAATGGTGGGGTGATCATCAATATAAGTTCAATGGCTGCACAGTACGGCCTGCCGAGAGTTATTGGATATTCCGCTTCAAAGAACGCAATTGATGGCATGACGAGAGCAATGGCTGTCGAGCTTTCATCGAAAGGGATAAGGATAAATGCGATTGCTCCGGGCTTTATTACGACACCGATGACGGCAAAGGCATTCAGTGATGATCCGGCCAGGCTGAACAAAGCCATAGGTCGAACTCCTATGGGAAAATTGGGTGAGCCTGCAGACATCGGTGATGCAGCTTTATTTCTCGTATCAGATGCTGCCAAGTTCATTACAGGCGTCATCCTTCCTGTTGATGGAGGAAATTCGATCGGGTTCTAGAACCACTATTTATGAAATTAGAAGGATTGTGATGAAAACGTTTTTTGTTGTCCACAAGTTTCCTTTGTGATTTGAGAGGACATTTCCGTGCGTAAAAATTCATAATGAAAAAATATCGGTGGTATTAATAAGGCGTATTTGGGCGAACGGAAACTATTTATAAAAAAATAACATTGAAACTTCTGTCATGAAAAAACTCATCTTACCGGCGACTATTTGTTTTTACCTGGCGAGTGTTGCACAAAACAAAATCGTTTTGCGTGGAGACAAAATAAAGGATACCATTAGCAAAAACATTTATGGGCATTTTGCAGAGCACTTAGGCCATGGCATCTACGGAGGCTTTTATGTAGGCGATAATAATCAGAAAATTCCGAACAAGGATGGAGTTCGCATTGATGTGATCGAAGCATTGAAAAAATTAAAAGTTCCGGTGCTGCGCTGGCCCGGCGGTTGTTTTGCCGATACTTATCATTGGAAAGATGGCATCGGTCCGAAAGATAAGCGTCCGTCCATGCTGAACGTTTGGTGGGGGAATGTAAAAGAAGACAATAGTTTTGGCACAAATGAATTTTTGAACATGTGCGAAGAATTAAATGCTGAGCCATATCTCTCTGTCAATGTAGGGAGTGGCTCTGTTCAGGATGTTAGTGATTGGGTAAAGTATGTGAATCACAAAGAAGGCACAAGCCCCATGACTGATCTGCGCGAGAAAAATGGAAGAACAAACCCCTGGCATGTAAAATTCTGGGGTATCGGAAATGAAGCCTGGGGCTGCGGCGGCAACATGACAGCAGAACACTATGCCGATGTATACAGGCAGTATGCAACCTTTATGACCAATTGGAACAACAGTGATCGTTTGTATCGCATTGCATCGGGGGCCAGTGATGACGACTATCACTGGACAGAAGTATTGATGCGTGATATCCCCCACAATATGCTAGATGCACTGGCTCTTCATCATTATTCCGTGATCAATTGGAATAAGAAAAGCTCAGCCACAAATTTTTCAGACGAGGAATATTTTACCACGATGCAACGCGCATCCCAGATGGAAGAAATGGTTCAGAAACACATCGAGATCATGGACAAATCTGATCCGCAGAAGAAAGTGGCGCTGGTTGTTGACGAATGGGGCGGCTGGTACGACGTTGAACCGGGAACAAATGGCGCGTTTTTATATCAGCAAAACACTATGCGCGATGCCATGATCGCCGGACTTACGCTAAATATTTTCAACAATCATTGTGACAGGGTGAAGATGGCAAATCTCGCTCAATGCATCAATGTGTTGCAGGCAGTCATCTTAACCAATGAGGAAAAGCTCATCCTCACTCCAACTTATCACGTAATGGAAATGTACAACGTTCACCAGAACGCTGCTTTAATTCCGATAGAAATTACAAGCAATGACTACACAATGGGCGAT
>DASYSW010000094.1:0-17073 GCA_036002905.1 Chitinophagaceae bacterium | reverse complement strand
ATTTCAGTTTGCTTGGAAGAAAATGAAAGGAGATTTTATTTTGCAGGCAAGAGGAAAATTGGTGGGAGCAGGTGCAGAAGCTCATCGGAAATTTGGCTGGATGATACGGACAAGCCTGGATTCAACTTCGGCAATGGTATGTGCTGCATTACATGGCAATGGTCTTACATCATTGCAATATCGTAAATCACCAAAAACAAATGTGGAAGAAGTTCCATTTTCGATTAGTGCGCCGGATGTCATAGAACTGGAACGAAGAGGAAAGCAATTTATCATGTCGGTCGCTCATTTCGGGGAAGCCTATACTACGCAGCAAGTATCGGACGTGGACCTCGGAGATGAAGTATATGTTGGTCTTTTTGTTTGCGCGCACAATAAAGATCTAACTGAGACGGCTTCGTTTGATAATGTAAGGATCATTACACCTGTGAAGGCTGATTATGTTCCTTATCGTGATTATATAGGCAGTCATATTGAGACCATGGAGGTGTCAACTGGTCAGCGTGAGATCATTTATACTTCACCGGTATCACTGCAGGCGCCCAATTGGATGATAGATGGCAAATCGCTTATTTATAACAGTAACGGTCTTATCTATAAACTTGATCTTAAAAAGCGTACTCCTGAAGTATTGAATACCGATACAGTGAAAAAAAATAATAATGACCATGTTCTTTCCTTCGACGGGAAAATGTTGGGCTTAAGCAGCAGCGGTGGAAAATATAATTCCGTTGTCTACACCGTCGCTTCTACGGGTGGAGTTCCGAAACAAATTACTCCCGTGGGTCCATCTTATTTGCATGGCTGGTCCCCGGATAAAAAATTTCTTGTTTATACCGCTGAGCGTGGCAATGGGAATTATGATATCTACAGAGTTCCCTCTTCAGGCGGCGAAGAGACTCGGTTGACCACGGCGGAAGGCCTTGATGACGGCCCCGAATATAGTCCTGACGGAAAATACATTTATTTTAATTCGGTGCGTGGTGGCAATATGCAAATTTGGAGAATGAATAGTGATGGCAGCAACCAGGTGCAATTAACCTCGGACGAACTTAACAACTGGTTTCCACACATTTCACCTGATGGCAAATGGATCGTGTTCATATCCTACCCAAAAGAGGTTAAGCCTGCAGATCATCCATTTTATAAACATGTGTATTTGCGATTGATGCCGGTGGGCTACGGCCAACCAAAAGTAATTGCATATGTCTATGGGGGGCAGGGAACCATTAATACTCCATCCTGGTCACCCGATGGAAAAAAGATAGCGTTTGTAAGTAATACGGAAGTGAAATAAACGTCCGGCCACAGTGGCAAGAGCTTGATAGTTTTCTTGGTCTTTGTTTCTTTGTGGCAAAAGCATATTGACAATATTTCTAAGTAATTATAAAAAACCAAAACGCTCATTATGAAATTGAATAAACCATTTGCGCACCTGCTTTCATTTGTCTTCCTGGTGAATCATCTTGGTGCACAAACTGCTTCACAACTCAATCCTTCGGTCGAATCCAAAGTAGATCGCTTGCTAAAACAAATGACGCTGGAAGAAAAAGTGGGCCAGATGGCCCAGGTGTCGATCGAATCACTCGGTGGTTCTAATGGGCAGGTTTTTAATTTTTCTGAAAAGATGAAAGACGCAGTTGTCAATTACAAACTCGGTTCCATTTTAAACTCGCCCGGTCCGCTACAGAGTCCCCAAGATTGGAACAGGCTCATTACAGAAATACAGGATGCTGCTAAACAAACAAGATTAAAAATTCCGGTGCTCTACGGTCTTGATGATATACACGGAGTAAATTATGCTTCAGGCACAACACTATTCCCGCAGGAAATCGGACAGGCCGCAACATGGAATCGCCAGCTCGTTCATGATGGAGCAGTGATCACAGCTTACGAAGCGAGAGCCGTGGGAGCGCCGTGGACATTTTCACCAACACTTGACCTGGGAACAAACCCCCAATGGCCGCGTATTTGGGAAGATTATGGCGAAGATCCCTACCTCTCTGCCGAATTGGGAGTTCAATTTGTAAAAGGTATACAGGATCCGTTGGGGAGTAAAGAAAAACTTGTCGTAAGTCTCAAACATTTTATGGACTATTCTGATCCAAAATCAGGGCAAGACAGAACTGATTCGTGGGTGCCTGAACATTATTTGCGCGAATATCATTTACCTCCTTATGCAGCAGCTGTAAAAGCGGGCGCAAGAACCGTGATGATCAATTCCGGTTTGATCAACGGAATACCAACTCATATCAATAAACATATTCTTACAGATATTTTAAAAGGTGAATTGCATTTCACCGGGTTTATTGTTACCGACTGGCAGGACATTGAAAATGTCTATCGGCGCGATAAGTTGACAAAAGATATAAAAGGAGCGATCATGCTTGCCATCAATGCCGGGATTGACATGTCAATGATCCCTTATGATTATAAAGGTTTTTGTGGTGACCTCATCGCATTGGTCAAAGAAGGCAAAGTTTCACAGGCAAGGATCAATGACGCAGTACGAAGAATTTTAAGAGTTAAGTATGAGCTGGACCTTTTCAATACACCAGTTACCCTGTTAAAAGATTATCCAAAATTTGCCAGCGCAGAATTTCAAAAGGCAGCATATAACACGGCAGCGGAATCAATCACCCTATTGAAGAATACAAACAATACTTTGCCGCTCGCAAAGAATGCAAAAGTTCTGGTCACCGGGCCCAATGCGAATTCCATGCGTAGTTTAAACGGAGGATGGACATATACCTGGCAGGGTAACATGACAAATGAAATTGGCCAGCAGTATAACACCATTCTTGAAGCCGTAACCAATAAGCTTGGAAAAGGCAATGTCACCTATGTGCAGGGAGTTGCTTACAAAGAAAGAGGTCAGTACTATGAAGATACGGTTACAGGAATTGACGCAGCTGCACAGGCAGCAGCTAATGCAGACTATGTTTTGCTTTGCATTGGTGAGAACAGTTATACGGAAACCCCCGGTAATTTGGTTGACCTGGAGTTATCCGATAATCAATTGGCTCTTGCAAATGCGATGATTAAGACAGGCAAGCCAGTGATCTTTGTTCTAAATGAGGGAAGACCAAGAATCATCAGTAGAATAGAACCAGGCGCCGCAGCTATTCTCAGCGTTTACCTGCCCGGAAATTATGGAGCAGATGCATTGGCAGATATTCTTACGGGTGATGTAAATCCTTCGGGCAAATTGCCGGTCACGTATCCCCGATACACAAATATCCTCGTGAGTTATATTCATAAACCTTCTGAAGGTGATAGCAATCCCCAGGGAGGAACATTTAAGCCACAATGGCCCTTTGGTTTTGGATTGTCGTATACAAGTTTTGCTTACAGCGATCTTTCCATCAATAAAAATAGTTTTAGCCCTGACGAAACAGCTACTATAACAGTAACCGTAAAAAATACCGGCAGCCGTGATGGAAAAGAAGTTGTGCAACTATTTATTTCTGATCTGCTCGCAAGTTTTACCCCCGATGTAAAAAGACTAAGGGGATTTGAAAAAGTGGATCTGAAGGCGGGTGAATCAAAAACGGTTAGTTTCAAAGTGCCGATGAAAGACCTGGCTTTTGTCGGAACCGACAACAAAAAACATTTAGAACAAGGAGATTTTAAAATTCAAACTGCTGACCAGTCATCAACCTTCAATGTTACAAAGACTGTTATTTTCTGATCTATGAGACATTTAAAAACGATCGCAAATATTTCTTTCTATTTGTTATTCGGTCTGAACATCTGCGCGCAGGTTGAAAAATTGAATGATGGTGTGTTGATCCATTTACCGGGCGCAAACCCTAAGGCGATAAAATTGGAGGTTGTTTCAGACAGGATCATTCATATTATCAAAAGCCCTGTCCGGGTCCTTCAGAAAGACACTAGTTTAATGGTGATCGCCGGCGATAGAAAAACTGAATGGTCAAGCAACACAAAGAATAATGAGGCGACTTTGACAACTGAGGTCTTAAAAGTAATTGTCGACTTGTCTACAGGGAGGATGAAGTTCCATAATTTGAGAGGCCAAAATTTATTAGAGGAGGAAAAGAATGGAAGCTCGTTTAACCCAACTACAATCGACGCAGGTCCTTCCTGGCAGATCAGGCAAACATTTCTTTCGCAAAAAGATGAGGCTTTTTATGGGCTAGGGCAACACCAGCAGGGAATCATGAATTACAAAGGTGAGCCTGTTGAGCTTTTACAAAACAATACTGAGGTTGCTATTCCTTTTTTGGTTTCGAGCAACCATTATGGGATTCTTTGGGAGAATTATTCGATCACACAATTTGGAGACGGCAGAAAATATCACCCGTTAAGTGAGCTTAGAGTTTATGATGAAGCAGGCAATGCGGGAGGATTAACTGCAAAGTATATTTCAAAGAAGGACAGTTCTAAAATTTTTACAACCCGAACGGAAGCTGATATTTCATATGATTTCCTTTCATCACAGTCGAAGTTTCCCAGTGAATTTCCTTTGGGTGATGGTAAGGTAACCTGGCAAGGTTCAATCGCACCTGCAGTGAGTGGTGTCTATAAATTTTCTGTGAGATATGGAGGATATATGAAAGTTTGGATCAATGGTAAACTTCAATTAGATGCATGGCGGCAATGCTGGAATCCCGCAACCAATATTCTTTCGTTTATTTCCGAGGCTAATAAAAAATATCCGATTAAAATAGAATGGATCCCCGACGGCGGCGAATCATATGTTAGCGTCAATTGGTTGGAGCCGGCAACATCCTATAACAAAAGTCATTTTGTGATCAGATCGGAAGCCGCTGACAATATCAACTATTATTTTGTTTACGGAACAACCATGGATAAAATAATAAGCGGTTATCGTTACCTTACAGGAAAAGCTCCGATAGTGCCAAAATGGGCATTGGGTTTTTGGCAAAGCCGTGAACGGTACAGATCGCAAAATGAGATTTTATCCACAGTCAAAACATTCAGAGAAAAAAATATTCCACTTGATAACATTGTTATGGACTGGCAATACTGGAAGCCCGATGAATGGGGCAGCCAGGAATTTGATCCATCAAGATTTTCCGATCCGAAGGGAATGATCGATACGCTGCACAACATGTATCATGCTCATTTTATGATCTCGGTGTGGCCGAAGTTTTATTCCGGGATAAAGAACTATGACCTGATGAACGACAAAGGATTTTTACTGACAAAAAATATCCAGGAAAATCGCAAAGACTGGCTCGGATATGTTTCCACATTTTATGATGCATTTAATCCCGCAGCGGGAAAATTTTTCTGGCAACTCGTAAAAGAAAACCTCTACACAAAAGGGATAGATGCCTGGTGGATGGATGCGCCGGAGCCGGACATTCATTCTAACCTGTCTATTGAGAAACGAAAAGATCTGATGTTCCCCAATGCGCTTGGTTCCGCTACAAAATATTTCAATGCTTATCCACTGGCAAATGCAAAGACAATTTATGAAGGACAGCGTGTAGCCGATCCAAACAAACGAGCTTTCATTCTGACACGATCGGCATACGCCGGTTTGCAACACTATGGCGCGGCTGTGTGGAGTGGCGATATTGGATCAAGATGGCTTGATATGAAGAACCAGGTTTCTGCGGGCGTAAATTTTTCTTTGTCGGGTCTTCCTTACTGGACCATGGACATCGGTGGTTTCGCAGTTGAAAGCAGGTACGCAAACGCAAAAGGCGAGGTAGCAAATGAGTGGAAAGAATTAATGACTCGCTGGTACCAGTTCGGCGCCTTTTGTCCTTTATTCCGTTCACACGGACAATATCCCTACCGTGAGATATTTAACACAGCACAGCCGGGAGACACGGCGTATCAAAGCATCTTATTCTATGACAAATTAAGATATCGTTTGCTGCCATACATTTATTCAACTGCTGCTAAAACTTTTTATGATGATTACACCATAATGCGTGGACTGGTAATGGATTTTCCGAATGACAAAAATGTTACTGGCATCAACGATGAATATTTGTTTGGCCCTTCATTGCTAATCAGCCCGGTCTACAACTATCACCAAAGAACAAGAAATATTTATTTACCCAATGGCGGGGGATGGTATGATCTGTACAATGGGAAATTTTTCAATGGTGGGCAAAATATTAAAACCGATGCACCATATGATCGCATGCCTGTTTTTGTAAAGCAAGGCTCGATTATTCCAATCGGTCCCGCCTTACAATATACATCTGAGAAGCCGGCGGATACGATCACCTTGTTTGTTTATACCGGTAAGAATGCTTCGTTTAATTTGTATGAAGATGAGGACACAAATTATAATTATGAAAAAGGAATGTTCGCTACGATGCAAATAGACTACAATGAACAGGAGAGAACGCTGACGGTCTATGATAGAAAAGGTGATTTTCCTGGCATGTTGCAGAAAAGAGTATTCAACATCATCTGGATCACAAAGGACAAAGCGAAAAAGTTAGATCCCGATCAGCAACCCGATGAGCACGTAATCTATGAAGGTAAAAGACAGGTGTTGAGGATGAGATAAATGTGTAATGAGTAATGAGCAATGAGTAATGAGTATTCACTGACGACTCACGTCCCGATAGCTATCGGGAGACAATTCACGACAAAACAATTGCCATGATAAAGAAACTTTCACTTTTTCTTCTGCTTTTTTTAAGCAGTAAAATTTATTCGCAAAAATTTGAAGGTCTTGCACTCACTCCACCCATGGGATGGAATAGCTGGAATACTTTTCAAACAAATATCAGTGAGGAGCTGGTAAAAGGTATTGCTGACGTGATGGTTTCATCGGGAATGAAGAATGCCGGTTACTCTTACATTGTATTAGATGATGGTTGGATGACGATGGAAAGAGACCGGAAGACCGGTGACCTTGTAGCAGATCCGAAAAAATTCCCGCATGGAATGAAAGCGCTTGCAGATTATGTGCATTCAAAGGGTTTGAAATTTGGATTGTACAACTGTGCAGGGACGAAGACTTGCGCAGGCTATCCTGGTACAAGAGGGTATGAATACCAGGACGCAAGATTATATGCTTCCTGGGATGTTGATTATCTGAAGTTCGATTGGTGTAATACGGATGGAATAAATGCAAAAGAAGCGTACGCTACAATGAGCAAAGCGTTGAAAGCTGCGGGCCGTCCCATTGTTTTTAGTTTGTGCGAATGGGGAACAAATCAACCCTGGAGATGGGCAGCGCCTGTCGGACATTTATGGAGAACAACAGGGGATATTTCCAATCTATTTGACGGTGTTCTCGACCATGGTAGCTGGCAACAACAAGGGATCATGAGGATCGTAGATGCACAGGATACGATACGTCAATATGCAGGCCCCGGCCATTGGAATGATCCTGATATGCTGGAAGTAGGAAACGGACTGTCTGAAGCAGAGAACAGGACACATTTCTCTATGTGGTGTATGCTGGCATCGCCATTAATTGCAGGCAATGACATGCGAAAAATGAATGAGAGCACAAGAAACACATTGACAAATAAAGAAGTGATCGCGGTGAACCAGGATGCCCTTGGAATTGGAGCACTTAAATACAGTGACAAGGATAGTTTACAAATTTGGTTCAAACCACTGTCGAACGATGGATGGGCAGTTTGTTTTTTGAATCGAAGCAGCCAAGCAAAACAAATCGAATTTAACTGGCAAGCCGAGATCGTAAATGATAGTCTTTCCAAAAGAGAAGTAAATGCCAAAACTTCAACGTATAAGTTGCGTGATCTCTGGTTAAAGAAGGATGCCGGCGATACGAAAAGCCCTCTAAAGGCAACGATTGCTTTACACGATGTTTTGGTGTTGAAATTGAGCAAATAATCACAATCATGAACCGAAGAAAATTTATCAGGAACACAAGCCTGGGAACAGTTGCTGTTGTTCTTTCCGGAACAAAGGATTTCTTTCATGCAGAACCTAAAAATAAATTGCCAGGATGGAAAGGATTTAACCTGACGGATTTTAATACACCCGATCCTTCAAACAACAGGCGGAGTACAACAGAAGATCATTTGAAATGGATGAGCGACTGGGGATTTGATTTTATTCGCTTGCCGATCTCATACCCATACTATCTGAAGTTCGACCGCTCGAAAAAGATTACTCCTGAAGAAGTTTATCAAATTGATGATGGCTCCGTCGATAGGATTGACGGCTTGGTGCAACTAGCCCATAAGTACAATTTGCATGTCTGCTTAAATCTTCATCGCGCCCCGGGATATTGTATCAATGCCGGATTCAACGAACCATATAATTTATGGAAGGATGATGACGCGCAAAGGGCATTTTATTTTCACTGGAATTACTGGGCTAAAAAATATAAAAACGTTTCGAATGAAAAAATAAGTTTTGACCTGCTGAATGAACCGAGCATGCGGGAAGATATGAATGATCAACATTCGAAGAGTGGCGCTGTGCCGGGGGAACTTTATAGAAAAGTAGCAAAGGCTGCTGCCGAAGCCATTCAAAAGGAAAACAAATATCATTTGGTAATTGCTGACGGCAACAACGTAGGCAATCAACCGGTCACTGAAATTACCGACCTCGATATCGCTCAAAGTTGCCGCGGTTATTATCCTCATCTCATTTCCCATTACAAAGCGCCATGGGCCAATAAGGATCCTGAACATATGATTGTCCCCGTGTATCCCGGGCAAGTCGGTGATCAGTATTTGAGTCTTCAAATGCTGGAAGAGTATTACAAACCATGGATCGAATTAAAAAATAAAGGAGTGGGCGTTCATTGCGGAGAGTGCGGTTGCTGGAACAAAACTCCCCATGACGTTTTTCTGGCATGGTTTGGTGATGTTCTGAATATTCTTAAGACCAATGAAATTGGATTTGCACTCTGGGAATTCATTGGCGATTTTGGAATCTTGAATTCCGGTCGTGCTGATGTAGATTACCAGGATTGGCATGGATACAAACTCGATAAAAAATTGCTGGCGCTGATTCAAAAGCAATAGTCAGTAGTGTCCGCGAATAAAAGTTTTTATTCTTTCATCGTAGAGACTTCTCAATCGTTTATGCGCTGAATTATTTAGTGGCGGAAGATCCGATGCTGCCATATTTTTTTCCACTTGCTCAACTTTTGTTGCCCCGGGAATAACAGCGGTGACTTCAGGATGATCAAGTATCCATCGGATGGCCCACTGGGATAAACGGTCGTCGGGTAATAGCGACGCGATTTCTTTTGATAGTTCCAATCCTTTTGAAAATTCGATGCCGGAAAAGGTCTCTCCGACATTGAAAGACTCGCCATTCGCATTGAAATTCCTGTGATCCGTCAAGGCAAATTTTGTTTCATCATTGAACCTGTTTGCGAGCAAGCCACTTGCAAGTGGTACGCGAATGATCAAAGCAACATCTTTTGCCTTTGCCTTATCGAATATTTCGTCCGCAACGTGTTGCCTGAACAAGTTAAAGATGATCTGCAGCGAAGCAAGTCCTTCCTGCTCCAAACAGACCAGGGCTTCTTCACTTGTTTCAACACTTGCACCCCAGAACCTGATAAGTTTTTCGCTTTGTAATTTTCTCAAATGATCGAATACTTTTCCGCTACGCATGTGTTCGGCAGGGATACAATGAAGTTGCTCCAGAAACAATTGGCTAATGCCAAGGTTTTCGAGGGAGCTTTCGACAAGTTGTTTCATCATGTCATACCTAAAATTTTGAGGCCAGCCATATTGTCCGTCATGCCTACGGCCCAGCTTGGTCGCAACGTAAATTTCCTTGCCGGATGATTTCAAAAAATTTCCAATGGTTCTTTCACTGACACCGAGCCCATACACATCGGAAGTATCAATAAAATTTCCACCGGCGTCGCAAAATGCTTGCAAAATTGCAAGTGCTTCATTACCTTTGATTTGGCCCCAATCGGCATTCCCCAATTGCCAGGTGCCCAATCCGACCTCTGAAATCTTAATTCCCTTGAACAAACGGTATTGCATGAGCAAAAGCTTTTGATATTCCTTGTAAGAACTCTTGGATCTGCAAAGTTTCTAAGCCTCCTTTGAAAATTACCATTGATCCGCACAGATTCTGTTCCTTGAAAAACCGGTTGCAAATACAATAGGTTTTTTAGAAATAAGGAATAATAATGAACAATCGAAACTTGCTTGCTCAAAGTTGTGAATTCCCAATTACAAAGGGAGTAAAATCTTTTTCGTCTCTATTGATCATTCTCTTCTCTCATTTCGTTTTAAATGCGCAGGATGATCCCATCAGGCTTAACCAGGTGGGGTACTATCCAAATTCAACCAAACTAGCAATTGTTACCGGTAAAGTTCGATCCCCACTTTTTTCGATTGTCACGAGCGATGGATTAGATACGGTGTATGAGGGATCGCTGAGTCTCGAAAAAAAATCAAATTTTTCATCTACTGTTACCAGGATCGCTGACTTCACCGATTTCCAGCAGGTCGGCAGTTTTGTTTTACGTATTGATGGCCTGCCACAATCTTATCCATTTGAGATCAAAACGGAAGTTTATCATGAATTGGGAAAGGCTGTTTTAAAGGGATTTTACTACCAGCGCTCTTCAATCCCACTTGACGGAAGGTACGCAGGGAAGTGGCAAAGAGGAGCAATGTATCCCGATAATGTTGTTTTTATTCATCCATCGGCCGGGGATGATGGTCGCCCCGCGGGAACAATTATTTCTTCACCGGGAGGCTGGTACGATGGAAGTGATTGCAACAAGTATATCGTGAATAGTGCGATTACACTCAACACATTGCTTGGGGCTTACGAGGATTTTTCCAAGTATTTTGATTCACTTAAGATAAACATCCCTGAGAGCGGTGACGGGGTACCCGATATTTTGAACGAAGCGTTATTTAATATTCGATGGATGTTTACGATGCAGGATCCTTTTGACGGTGGTGTTTATCATAAATGCACCAACGCCGGATCCGACATGATAATGAATGCTCTTGCTAGACAACCTCGATATGTTGTTCAGAAAAGTACAGCTGCTGCGCTTGATTTTGCCGCTGTAATGGCACAAGCAGGAAGAATATATCAAAGAATGAAATCTCAGCTTCCCGGGTTGGCCGATAGTTGTCTAAGAGCTTCCGCAAAAGCATGGTTCTGGGCTTTGAAGAATCCTAATGTAGAATACGACCAGGAAAAACTGGACAGACAGTTCAAACCAGCAGTAACAACAACGGCCTATTCAGATGGACAGCTTGATGATGAATGGATGTGGGCAGCGACAGAAATGTTTGTGACCTCAAAAAACAGGATGTATTTCGACGTAATGGAACAAAACATCAATGATTCAGTCGCCCTTCCTTCGTGGAATAACGTTAGGATGCTCGGCTACTACACTATGTTGCGCTACCAGGATAATCTGCCAAAATATACAGCCGATATACTAGAACGGATGAAACAACGCCTGCTGCGTATGGCCGATGATTATCTTTTCCATGTGCCAAAGAACGCCTTCGTAACCGTAATGGGCCAATCAAAAAGAGATTTTGTTTGGGGAAGCAATGGGATAGCTGCCAACCAGGGAGTTTTATTGATCAATGCATTCTTACTTACAGGTGATCAAAAATATATAGAAGGATCTGCGAGCAATCTTGATTATTTGCTAGGGAGAAATGCAACCGGTTACTGCTTTGTTACGGGTTGCTTTGGCACGAAATCACCCATGCGCCCTTCTCACCACAGCTCGATGTCAGACCAGGTCAACGAACCTGTGCCAGGTCTTCTGGTTGGTGGACCAAATAATGATAGAAGAGACAGGACTAAGTACCCTAAAACAGATCCTGAAACTTCTTATGTTGACAATGATGATGCTTATGCAAGCAATGAAGTTGCTATCGACTGGAATGCTGCTATGGTATATTTAGTAAATGCAATGGAAGCGATGCAATATGGCTTAGGTTATTCTACACAACACGATACATCTACTACCCGCAAATAAATTGAGCACTCAAAGAATAAAAAAAACTCCGGTTCTCGCCGGAGTTTTTTATGTTTAATAAGTTCCTTTCAATACAGGTAGTTCAAAGCTGTTTTGTCGTTCGCATTAAATGGACGATTTTGTCCAGCACCTACGCATGAGAGCATCCATGAATTTGGATCGGGGCCAGCGGGGGTTCCGGGAATCTGAATGGCGCCAACGGTAGAAGCTCCTTCATTAACGGGTGAACCGCCACAACTATAAGAACGGTTCATATAGTCTGTGTGACGAAACCCGATGCAATGACCAACCTCATGAGCAAATATAGAGGCAGCAAACCCTAAAAATGTAGTCGAATTACTATATTGAGTAATTGCTGTTGTATTTACGTTCACAGTTGGGTAAGGAGCACCCGTTGAACTGGGAAAACCGGACGATGCAAGATAACTGCCGTGTGCTACTTTGAAAACTATCTGCCCTCCGGAGGAAACTTTTTGGAATTGAATTTGGAGGTTTAGAGCATTGTAGCGGCTGACCATTTCATCCAGCACAGCGTCATATGCTGACGGAATTCTTCTGTCAAGACTTACAGTGATCGTTCTTGGTAAACTTTTTACAAGGTTTGTGGTTCGATACTGCTCTTCATTTCCAACACGAAGAAACTGTGATTCCGGTGAATTGTTCAATAATTCAGGAGTAATGATAATGTCTCCTTCTACAAGATAACCTTCGTCTATTTTCTGAGCATTGGCAGATGTAAAACCAAGGGCCGTAATCTGGTCTTTTACTGACTGAGGAACGCCCTGCGTGACAGGCTGTGCTTCTTTTTTACAGGAGAAAAGCATCACCATCCCAGTAGCGGATACGAAGCAAATAGTTTTCATCATGTGTTTCATAAACTAATGTTTTTGATTTTTTTAAAAAAATTGAGAGGTAATTTACGGACATTATAGTTTAACCAGGTGGAGTCGATTTGTAATATAGTCAAAAATTGATTTCAAAAGAATAGAAACCCATGAATTTTTTAGGACGACAGGCATGAGAAGATTTCGACGGTAATATGGGAAAATTCCGATAGGCCTTCATTCCTTCGAAGACAAACGAGTTGGATTAATTCAATAAATTTGATAATGCGATCTGTTCCTTCGATAAACTGCATGCTTGCATGGAAGACCGGCTTGCTATTGTCATTTCTCTCTGGTCCTTGCATGCTCCTTTCACAACCTACAGCGCAACAATTGAAGAAATTTTCACCTGTTCTTCAAACGCAGTGGAAATTAAGATCCCCCCAGGAGAACTCTCTTTTTACTGTAGCGGTCAACGATTTCTCACTTTTTAAAAATGATATTGAAAAGAATTCTCATGTAAGAATTGTTTTTGAGTACAAAGCGGCAAATATTTTTTTGGTGAGGACGAACTGGAATGAGCTGATGAAATCTGTTTTATCGCGGAAGGAAGTTTTGTTTGTGGATGAACAGAGGAGAGCAAAAGAAGAACTGGCCGTTAGCAATCTTGATCTGAGCGCAGATAAAGTGAACCTGGTCTTTTCAAAATTTCCGAATTATAATGGAAACGGGATCGTCGTTTCAGTGAAAGAGAATCGGCCCGATACCTCAGACATCGATTTTCACGGCAGGTATTTGTCAACAGACATAAGCTCAACTGACTTCAGTACTCATGCAACCGGTATGGCAACCATTATTGGTGGAGGTGGCAACACATATTATGAAGGAAAGGGCGCGGCGCCCGCTTCTACAATCAGTTCTTCAAGTTTTGCCATTCTGTTACCAGATGCTGATGATGCATACCAACGATATAATATTTCGGTCCAAAACCATTCATATGGCACGAGCATAGAAAATTTTTATGGAGCAGATGCCGCAGCCTATGATGCCAGTGTATTCACGCGCCCTTACCTGGTGCATATTTTTTCAGCGGGTAACTCAGGTGAGGAGACCAGTCTAAGCGGACCCTATGCGAGCGTTGCCGGTTTCGCTAACATTACAGGTAGTTTTAAAATGGCAAAGAATATTATCACCGTGGGGCACGTGGATTCTTTAGGGAATGTTTTATCGCCAAGTTCAAGGGGTCCTGCTTA
Organism: Chitinophagaceae bacterium; assembly: GCA_036002905.1. Classification (GTDB taxonomy): domain Bacteria; phylum Bacteroidota; class Bacteroidia; order Chitinophagales; family Chitinophagaceae; genus VBAU01. The sequence continues at coordinate 3,061 of DASYSW010000094.1, read as the reverse complement.
CGATGGACGAATAAAGCCCGAACTGGTTGCATTTGCAGAGGATGGAAGCTCAGGGGCTGCGGCCATTGTGTCGGGAATAACATTGGTATTACAGCAAGCGTACAAGGAGCTGAATAATGCACTTCCCCCCGCAGCACTCGTCAAGGCAATCTTATTAAATAGTGCCGATGATGTGGGACCCAAAGGGATTGATTTTAAGTCAGGATTTGGTATGGCTAATGCCTTCAAGGCTTTGCTGTGTTTAACAAACGCGCAATATTTTAATGGAAGTATTTCAAATGGAAATACGGGCACTATGGACCTGGCAGTTCCCCCGAACATCAAGCAATTGAAAATAACATTGGCATGGAACGATCCACCAGCGGCAGCAAACGATGCAAAGGCACTCGTAAACGATCTTGATCTTGAATTATCACTGCCAGCAACTGCGGAAGTATGGCAGCCCTGGGTGCTAAATCATTTTCCAAATCCTGATTCGTTGCAACTATTACCTGCAAGAGGAAGAGATAGCTTGAATAATGTCGAGCAGATTTCTATCGATGATCCTGTTGCAGGTAATTATAAAGTAAATGTGATGGGTTTCAGCATTCCAGGCGCCGCTCCCCAAGCATACTCGATCGCATACCAGTTTGACACACTGGACAGGTTTACCTGGTATTATCCGGCAGGCATTGATAATATTTTTAATGAGAGAAGCAACATTTTGCGCTGGGGATCGACTTATAATAATATGACCGCGCAACTGGAGTATAGCCTCGACGGTGGAAATACCTGGCGGCTGATCGACGACGCAGTTGACCTTACAAAAGGTTACTATAAATGGACGCCACCCGATAGTTTTGTGACGGCCGTTTTGAGAATGAATGCCGCTTCGCAGCATTTTCAGTCTGATACTTTTACGATTTCCAGGCGATTTGATGTCAAAGTTGGATTTAACTGCGACGATTCATTTATGTTGTACTGGAATAAAATTCCCGGCGTCAATAGTTACCAAATTTATCGGTTAGGAGATAAGTACATGGACCCTTTGTCAATTGCAACAGATACCGCCATTGTTTTGAACACGCACGGCAGCACTTCATTGCATTATGCCGTTGCTCCGTTGATCGGCAACAAAACAGGAGTGAAAAGTTACGCGTATGACTACACCGCGCAGGGAGTGGGTTGTTATATCAGGACATTCTTTGGAGAAATAGTAAACAGTTCTTCGAGGCTCGATCTTGAATTGGGAACCGATTATAATGTAAAATCAATCATATGGGAAAGACTGACCTCAAACGGTTATGTGCCATTGCAAACGGTTAATTCGATCCAGGGGCTCAATTTTAATTATATTGATGTTGCTCCCAAACATGGCCTAAATACCTATCGGGCAAGAATTGAGCTGTTGAATGGAACGGTGATTTACAGCGACGCAATAACGCTGTACTTCGCCCAGGAACCTTATTTTGTTTATCCTAATCCCGTTCCACAATATCATGATGTAAATATCATCAGTAACAGTCCTGACATCGCGCACCTTCAGATTTTCAATTCCACGGGCATGAAAGTATTTGAACAGACACTTAACGACTGGAGTAACACTATTTCAACGAACAAGCTTGGAAAGGGGATTTATCTCATTCGTGTAATCCAGGGAGATGAACTAAAACAGACGCTAAAGCTTATCGTTTATTGAATATATCCCGCTAAGTGGTATTGCTTACTTAATCCCTGTTTCTTAGTATTGCAATGGTTTTTCATAGGATATTGGATTTTAGCACCGGGGTTGAATTTCTATTCGACCCCTTTTAATTATATAAATTAATTTTAGAGAAGAAAACGTTCGCAGTATGGCAGTATCAGAATTTTATATCGTGTTAAATATTAAATCAGGCAAAGATTTTCAAACATTCGGTAAATTCTTCCTGGGCAACAGCCAGAAGTTTGCCGACAGCATTTTTAGAAAACTAAAAGGGAATAAAAAAGTAAGTAGTGCATCCGTCCTTTATATAGAATTAATGGAAACAAATAATGAGTTGCCGATAAACATTCAGGTGATGAGTTGCTCACTGGAGGAATTATCGGAGAATTGTAAAATGATCACGAAAGAAACCTTCAAGCAATGCAATCTTGAAGAGATGTAGTTGCCCTCACTGGATGACTATTTTCTGCGTGATCGTCCTTTCTTCATTTTTTAACTGAACCACATACGTCCCTGCACTAATATCGGGTGACATAGGTATGCTTATCTTCCCCGTTTTGCCACTAAGATTTTGTTTCAACAACACGGCGCCACTCATATTTATAACTTCAATAAAATCAAAAGGATCGTCTATGAAAACATTGATCGTGTTCGAACCACTGACATTAATGACTGAAGGATAGACAAAGAATGAAGTTGTTTTATTGATCCTGTACAGTACTGGTTTTGTGTGAAGCCATTTTCCATTTGCGTCAACAATTTTCAAACGGTAAAAAACACTGTCAGCATAGTCGACTGCATTTTCAAACTCGTAAAAATCTCCGTTGATGTTATTCCTGGCCGGGATGAAACCAAGATTCCTGAAATACCTTCCATCGGGGCTGGATTCAATTTCATATTCTCTCAGGTTTGCTTCATTGTCCGTTTTCCACGTAATGCCCACATTCCCGTTTCTCGATTCCGCTTTAAAACCGGTGATTTGCAGTGCTTCCAGTCCCTGCGCATTGATGGGCGATGAGATAAAGAAAAAGTTGAGTAAAAGAAAGACAGTGGTACTCTTATAAATTGTTTTCATAGAGAAAAATTTATGTAGAATAACAATGTACCAATGATGATTCACAAAATCAATGCCTGAAAGAACTGACACAATTTTGATGACATTTTATCTTATCAGGGTGAATGTTCCTTTCAGTTCAGGCAGTTTGTGATCTTTAAAGGTGATAAGATATACATATGTGCCGGTTCCCTGCGGTTGACCGTTCAGTTTCCCATCCCATGAGACTGTAGCTGATGAAACGTGATAAACGAGCTGGCCCCAGCGATTGAACACCTTCACATCTGCGCCAAGACCAATATCCAAAAAAGGAACTCGCCAGC
>DASYSW010000093.1:0-4811 GCA_036002905.1 Chitinophagaceae bacterium | reverse complement strand
TTTCATAATAGCAAGTCGTTTTTGGTGAGTGGATAAATTCAGGGCCATATTCAGAACCGGATTCTTACAACTTTAGGTTACATGAAATTATCTGGTCTGTGTGGCAAAAACTTCCAAAATATAACGGTGTTGAATTTTGTACAACCGGATAAGAGATTAATTTAGATGCTTTATGCAATAAATGGCGTTTGATATTTGCTGTAGCCTGATTATTAATTTAATATTGCTTGCATGCATCAATTTGTACTTCGGCAGGGATGTTCAGGGGAACTGCAATTATTCCCGCACATCATTGAACTGGGTATTAAGAAAAATTCCTGCATCCAGCTAAATTCATTTCAGGAGTCGGCCACAGACAGTTTAAGAATCTATTGTATTACGGATGGCAAATTCGAGTGGTTAATTAATCATCAGCAGCATTTGCTTTACCCGGGTGATGTTGCCCTGATTTTACCGGGTCATAAATTCGCCAGCGAAAAAGGTTTTTTAGAAATCGGGAGCCTTCTGTGGATAGAAATAACAATTCATCATTTGGAACGAGGTGGCATGATTCCTGAAAAATGGAGTGGTTTATCGGAGAATGAAAGCGCGGCTATCGGGAAAATGTTATTGCTGGGCAATTCAAATGTTTTTTCAAAGTTTAGCGAAGCGGGCCGGATAATTCAGATTATGCAAAACGAATTATTTAAGCAGGAGATCGGGTTTTACACCCGGGTAAACCAACTGATTGATGAACTCCTGATTATCATCACCAGGCAGCTTACAAAACAAAATAATTCCGGGCGGGATTTTCCTAAAGCATTTATGCAACTGGAACAGACATTGCGACAGCACCTGGCCCACCAGTGGACGGTAGAAGAGATGGCTGCCGTGATCGGAATAGGTACTACTTTATTTAATGAAAAAGTAAAAAAGTATTCGGGGTTTTCTCCCATCAATTACCTGATTAATATACGAATTTCAGAAGCTATAAAATTGCTGAAAAACCAGGATGTTAGTGTCACGGATATTGCACTTGAGCTGGGCTTTTATTCGTCGCAACATTTTTCAACAACATTCAAAAAGCTTACCGGGTACACTCCAAGTGATGTAAGAAAAAAATATATTTTAAATGAGTAAAGTCAAATTTTCCAGGAAAGAATGCATTGTAACCATCGAATTGGGAACCAATGCGGTACGGGTATTTGCATTTGATTTAAACGGCATCGTTATTGGGTCAACGAGGGGAGCTTATCCTACCTTTCACCCCAAGCCGGATTATAGTGAGCAGGACCCCGAGCAACTATTCATTACCATGCTCTATGTATTGAAAAATTTTCTGAATGAAAAAATCCATGCTGAAAATTATGAGGTTTTAAGTATTTGTTTCAGTGCATCAATGCATAGTGTACTTGCCGTTGATAAAAACGGTGTGCCACTGGGTAATGCGATTATCTGGGCCGATAACCGGGGAAAGAAAGAAGCGGCAGAATTAAAAAACAGTGTGTACGGAAAAGATATCTATAATTCTACGGGAACGCCCGTTCATCCGATGTCGCCATTGATCAAAATAACCTGGATGAAGAACAATGATAAAGACCGGTTTAAAAAAGCGCATAAATTGCTTTCTATCAAATCGTATATTATTCAACAATTAACCGGGCAGTATGTGATCGACCACAGTCTTGCTTCAGCAACCGGCTTATTTAATATTCATGATTTACAATGGGATAGCAACGCGCTGGCTTATGCGGGTATTACGGCGGCAAAATTACCAGAACTGGTTTCTGTTTTTGATGTATCATGCAAACTGGGTAAAGAATACCAGGTCTTATTTGGACTGGGTGCCCACACAAAAATTATAGTAGGCTCAAGTGATGGCTGCATGGCAACAATAGGCGCCGGGGTATGGGGAGCCGGGAAAGCAACAATAACCATTGAAGACAGTGGAGCTATGAGAATAATGGGCAAGGAAATTTTGCAGGATGATCAGCAACGCTTTTTTAATTATGTACTCACCGACGGGCATTACGTGAGTGGCGGCCCAACAAATAACGGGGGAGTAATTTTTGAATGGTTTGCAAAACAATTCGGCGATTTTAATAATGCCTTTGATATTGAAAACAGTATGGATGAACTGATGAAAGAAGCTTCAAAAGTTGCAACGGGTTCTGATGGGCTTTTGGTTCTTCCTTATTTGTTGGGTGAAAGGGCGCCTATCTGGAATGCGAATGCAAGGGGTGTCTATTTTGGATTAAACATTAATCATGAAAAAAAACATTTTGTAAGGGCTACTATTGAAGGCATTCTTTACGAGATGTACAGTATCGGTAAAACGCTGGAAGAACACCGGAGTATTAAAAGCCTTTCGGTTAATGGAAGTTTTGCTACCATCCCGTTTTGTGCGCAAATGATTGCGGATATTTTTAATAAGCCTGTTGGCATTGGTAAAAACACAAACAGTGTGGGGCTGGGTGGCTTTTTGTTAGGAGCAACCGAAATGGGGGTGTATAAAAATTTAGACGAGGCTGCCAAGAGTGTAAAATTTGAGGGAACATTTAAACCGCGAAAACAAAATCATGCGATCTATAAAGATTATTCGGAGGTATTTGATAAACTAAGTACTAAATTCAATGCAGAGTTTGAAGCCATTGCAAACCTGCAGCAAAAAACAGCTACACTGGAATAATCACTTAAGGATTTCTTCCCGGCACATCCAACACCGCCTGTAATGCAGGTTTCGGCTGATTGTTCCTGTCCCACAACAAAGCATAATTTGTCCGGCGCGGAACGGGATAATCATTCTTCCAGCTCATTCCATCCTGCAAGCCCCATAAAGTTACCCTGGCTATTTTATCCCTGCGCTGATAAAAAATGGAAAACAGTTCTGCATAACGATTGGCCAAAACCGTTTGCATACTGTCCGGCAAACCATTTTGATAGGGATCTAAAAAAAGTTTAAACTCCTCCAATTGGAATTGTTTATCGGCCATTCCCTGCCCTATAATTTGCCCTTCTTTGGTCAATGGCAACACATCCACATCTAATTCTGTGATCATTACTTTTACCCCGCAGGCTGCATAAGCGTCGATGGCTTGTTCTATGTATGATGTCTTTGGATAATTTAGACCCCAATGGCCTTGCATTCCCACACCATCAATGCGGATGCCTTCTTTTTGCAGCATCTTTACAAGTCTGACGATTCCATCTCTTTTGGATGGCCGCCATGCATTAAAATCGTTGTAGTACAGCTCCGTATTGGGTGCAAATAGCGCCGCAAATTTGAATGCATATTTCACCAGGGTATCTCCATTTCCAAAGGCTTTCACCCATGCGGTATTTACCCGGTAGTTGCCATCATCATCAATCACTTCATTCACCACATCCCATGCATTTACCCGGCTCGCATATCTTCCGGCAACGGCTTTTATATGACTTCTTAGTCGTTCGATCTGTTGCTCTTTGCTATTGGGTTTTCCTTCGGCATTAGTAAAAAACCAATCGGGGCATTGGTTATGCCATACCAGGGTGTGGCCAACAATAAACAGGTGATGCTTTTCGCCGAAAGCAACAAAATCGTCTGCAGGTTCAAAATTGTAAACGCCAGGTTTAGGATTGATAACTGCAGCTTTCATCACATTTTCAACAGTTATAGCATTGAATTGTTTTATTACAATATCCTGTGATATTTTATCTGCGCCGGATGTGATGGCCGGATTTACGGCTACGCCTGTAAGGAAGGCATCTTTATAAACCGCTTTTAATGTTTGCGTATCGTTGTTTTGTGCACGACAAAAGATAACCGGCGAAATGCAAATGGTCAATAAAATATGTTTTAGCTGTTTCATTGGTTACCTTCTTGTGTACGTATAAACGGAAGATTTGTCAGCAGCGAATTTTCCTATTTGCTTGTGTTCAGTTGAATGATGCTCACAGAATAAGGATCCAGCGTTCTTGAAAAAGATTTTGCAATCCCTTTTATTTTTGAAGTAACCGGAACAATGTTTTCCGGCGCTGTAATGGTATTGGTATCATCGGGTTTGTTACCTTTTATAACTACCCATATCGCTTCCGGCGAAACTTTGCCAATACCCTCCAGGTTTATTTTAACCGTTTCTTTTTTTGCTGTCGTATTAACGATTTTCAGATAGATGGTCCCGGTTGTGTCATTTCGGGTTGCGGAATAAAATAGAACAGGAACTGTTTTGACCTGGATACCATCGGCACTGTCTTTTTTGCTGAGGGGCCGGTTTTGCGTGGGTATGTTTGTCGCAGTTACCGGCACAATCATATTGCCTAAATAATGGCTGAACAATTTCTGCACATAATAAGACGGCGAACCATAACTGTTCAGCGCATCATAACCGATCAGGTCAGAATCCCACTGCCAGGCTTTTCTGCCGTTAACGGAATCTTTGCTTACGTTTACAAACAAAGGCGCATAACAAGACATGATAATCAAGTCCGAATTGCGTTCCATGCCCGTCATCCAGGCGGCATCGCCCAGCGCAGCATTCAGATTCGTGGTCGGTGCTCCTTCCCGTGTAGCCCATTCTCCCACAAAAATCTTCGGTCCCTTGCGGTCGTATTTATCATATTGCGAGGCGTTCTCCCACATTTCCCAGGTGTTGCGGTAATAGTGTTCATCCACCACAGCCGGCGGTTTGCCCGAAGTAACTTTTATCTGCGGGTATTGCGCATCAGCAATGGTGGAAATGCAGATCAATTGAGGGTATTTGGCTTCTATGGCTTTTCGGAACTGGTTAAATCGTCCATCATAACTATTCGACCTGTCAAACCAATCTTCGTTACCAATTTCCACATAGCTCAAT
>DASYSW010000092.1:0-6110 GCA_036002905.1 Chitinophagaceae bacterium | reverse complement strand
TTTTTTTCAAAAACTTTCTTTAATTATTGACCGGTCAAATAAGCCTATCGTTTTGTGGATATATAAATGATCAACCCTACCATCATTCGAGGTATTGTATTGCATAACCGGCCATGAATTCATCGAGGGTTTTGCCGACGTCGGTTTGTGAACGCGGGAATTTAAAATCGGGATTCAAGCCCGGGAGAAGTTCTTTGATCTGATCGGAAGTAACCGTTGGTGGTATCCTGAAAAAGATCCATTTGTTTCCATCTTTAGAAATAGCGATATCGTAGGAACTCCCCGAAGCGACTTCACCATTTATCTTCATTTGAATAAAAGCTTCAACGATACATTGATACTGGTTCCCCGTCTTTGACAGCTGAAAAATCTTTCCAACCTTATACAACTGCACGCTGTCGAGAATTTCCGATTGAGATTCGAGAATTTGAATAAAGCCTTCTTTCCCCCCCGACATTTCAATAACAACAGGGTGCATATAATCTGCATACGCATTCCAGTCTTTGCGCTTAGATATCGCAACCATGCTATCTTCCGCAGCACAAATATTTTTAGTGAGCAATGAAGTATCTACTTGTGCCTGTGTATTCAAACTAAATGCCGTTATTATTGTGAAAATAAAATATTGTTTCATTCCCATCAAAGATAATGTTTGGAGACGGCTGGTACAGCCCAGGATCGATTTATTAACGGTTCAGGGGAATTTATAAGATCTATAACTGAGCGCACAAAGGCAAAAGAATACCTTCTCCATTATGAACAACAAATTCTACAATGAAAAAACCGCATGGAACATCCTTCTCCTGCTGATCAGGATCTGGCTTGGTTACCGAATGTTCACTGCAGGCTATTCTTCTGTTGTCGACATCATTTTTCATCCAAAGGACAGGGCATTCTTTGAAGACTGGTTTGGAAAGGAATTGCATTTTCCCATGCCGGTTGTAATGGCGTTTATCGCAAAAGGAGCAGAAGTGAGCGGCGGAGTTTTCGTATGCATTGGTCTCTTTACAAGGATAGCAGCTTCGGTAATTGCATTTACCATGCTGGTAGCAACACTTGTAGCGAACCTGGGAGAGAATTTCGTGATCGACGGTGGCTTCACGATATCTTATTTTCTGTTCGCCCTGATTCTTCTTGTGGCAGGCGGCGGAAAATACAGTCTTGATTCCCTGCTGACAGAGAGGCATACCTTATTCAAACCGATCAAAAGCTTTTTGTTTTAGAGGCATCAAACACGATGTTTCCCTCGAACATTGTCCAAAGTACCCGGGCGATCTGCATTTCTTCGGGCGACACACTAAGAACATCCCTATCCACTAAGATCATATCGGCATATTTGCCTGCTTTTAATGAACCGATCTTTCTTTCCAGCATCAGGGCCTTTGCCGCCTCAATAGTATAGGCGTACATCATTTCCACGCGGGGCATGCATTGCGTGCTATCCAAAACACCCATAGGTCCTTTTCTTGTCTCCGCACAATAGATCGCCTCGAACGGGTTGGCGCTGCTCACTGGCCAATCACTCGCACCACATATAGTCGTTCCTGCCTGCAACATAGATCTTGCCGGATATTGCCATTTGTAAAGTGAAGGGTCAATACAAGGTTTTACAATGTCAATGGTGGTCACATCACCGAAGGCCCAGAGCAATTGATACGACGCGAGCACATTTAATTTTTTGAATCGGGCAAAATCAGATGGCTGCACAATCTGCAAATGAGTGATCGTATGTGGCAAACCAGAGCTGCCATTTGATCGTCTCGCGGTTTCAAATCCATTGAGTGTTTCGGTGACCGCTCTGTCACCAATAGCGTGCACGTGGACCAATAAATGTTGTTTGTCTGCTGCTGTAACAAACGATGCGAATTTTTTCGGATTGAACATCAACACACCCTTTGATCTCATATCAGTATACGGCAATGACAACGCTGCCGTATGAGTAGGATGCTCGATAACTCCATCCGCGAAAATTTTAAATCCAAGAATAGAGAGGTCATCGCGATTATATTTATTCTGCAGGCCCTTTACAAAAGTGATTTGTTCACCCGGGTCGCGATCGGCATCCGCTGTGATGGTAGCAGCAACATGGGCCGTCAATTTCCCGGAATGAATTAAATAAGCATACGCATCAAGATACTCCTGCTCTTTTTTGCCGGTACTCCCTGCAGTCGGATCGAGCCAGGCCGTGATGCCGTAGCCGTTGTTATACTCCATGGCCTTTTCACTTGCTTTGTGATAATCCACTTCTTCATGAAACATAGCCGATATTTTTCGGTAGCCACTTTCAGAGACAAAACCGTTGGGCTTATTGTTGGACATTCCATAAAACACTTTTTCTTCCGGCTTAAGAGAGTTAATAAAATTGAGGTTGATGCCCGACCGCTCCATCATTGCGCTATTACACCATGCAGTATGACCATCTGAACCTCGAAGTACGACCGGTTGCGTTGAAAATTCATTCGCGTTAAAGACGCTGGTAAGACTATCAAGTCCTGACCAGGTGCTAATGTTCAATCCATAGATCACCAATATATCGCCGGTCATCTTATCTTTTGACTGCAGCTCTTTTTTTGCATACGACAACAACTCTCCTACATTCATAAACTTGTCGCCTGCATTTGGTTTTAAAAGATCAGTTCCGCCGCCAATCGCGTGATTATGACTATCTACAAAGCCCGGCATAAGGAAGGCGCCGCCGAGATCTATTTGCTGCGCGTTCATACTGACGGATCTCTTTACATCGTCATAATTTCCCACGGCAACAATCCATTTTCCTTTAATAGCCACTGCTTCGGCAAATGGATGATTCCTTTCTGCTGTAAAAATTTTTGCGTTGTAGAAAATTTTTTCCTGTGCATGAAGCAATAATGGTAATATAAAAACCAGAAGCAAGCTTAGTGGTTTCATAATCTAAAATATCATGGAAGATAAAAAATAAACTGACTAGCCCTTTGTACCCATCATCATGTCCATTGTGTCCGTAGTTTGGGTTTATGTAGGTGGACAACTAATAAAAAAAATCTTCTTAAATTTATTTACCCCTTTCTTTATCCACCTTCGCTCAAATTATTTAAACCATAACTATGCGTGTACGTTTCTTCGTTAGCTGTTGTATTTGTTTATTTCTGCCGGTCTTTTTTTCATGCAAGGATAATGCAAGTGCAACCCGCTTTGCAAATCTAAAGTCATTGGACCTGAAAAGAGGAGAAATTGTCTCCTGCGGGCCGGGGGATGGTGAGTTATTCGGTTCCGTTTCCTTTACTGCTTCTGTTCCTGCCGATCAGAAAAAGGATTTTAATATCGCCATTGCTTTGCTTCATTCTTTTGAATATGATGAATCAGAAAAAATGTTTGCAAAGATCATTGAGCGATCGCCGGATTGTGCGATGGCATATTGGGGAGTCGCGATGAGCAACTTCCATCCTCTATGGAACCCTCCGACACCAGCGGAGTTGCAGAAGGGTGAGAGGGCGATTGAAATTGCTCGTTCGATAAATGGCAAAACAAAAAGAGAATCGGACTACATTGAGGCACTTGCAAAATTTTTTGAAAATGCCGGGCAGGCCGATCACCGCAGCCGGGTGCTGAGTTTTGAACAAGCGATGGAAAAACTTTACCAAAATTATCCCGAGGATATAGAAGCCGCCATCTTTTACACATTGGCATTGGACGCTGCAGCTGACCCGAAGGATAAGACTTATGCCAACCAGAAAAAAGCTTTTTCTATTTTAAATCCCATCTTTGAAAAAGAACCTCTGCACCCGGGCGTTGCCCACTACATCATTCATAATTGCGACTACCCTGCTTTGGCGAATCTTGCACTACCTGCCGCAAGAAAATATGCGTCGATAGCGCCGGCATCCGCACATGCCCAGCATATGCCCTCGCATATATTCACGCGTCTCGGCCTTTGGGATGAGTCTATTCATTCAGACTCTGTTTCTGTTTCTGCTGCGCGATGCTATGCATCAAAGGCAAAAATAAAAGGTCATTGGGACGAAGAACTTCACGGATTGGATTACCTGGTATACGCTTATTTACAAAAAGGTGATGATGAAAAGGCCACTCAACAGGCGGACTACCTGCAAACGATCGATGAAGTATTCCCTGTAAATTTTAAAACTGCTTATGCTTTCGCAGCCATACCGGCGCGCTATGCGCTGGAGAGAAAGATGTGGAAAGAAGCTGCGTCGCTTTCATTGCATCCAAGCAATTTTCCGTGGAAAAAATTCCCCTGGCAGGAGGCAATCATTCATTTTGCAAAATCATTAGGTGCTTTGCATTTAAATGACGTGAACAAAGCAAAGATGGAACTGCAAAATCTAAAATCTCTTTACGACACACTGGCCAGGCAAGTCGATAAGAAACAGGAAGCAGAACAGGTCGCCATTCAAATACGATCGACAGAGGCCTGGATCGAATACAAACAAGGAAACAACGAGAAAGCTTTAGAGCAAATGAAGGAGGCAGCAGACATGGAAGATGGAACGGAGAAACATCCTGTAACGCCAGGCGAAGTGATTCCCGCCCGTGAATTGTATGCTGAAATGTTGCTTGAAATGAATAAGCCAACGCTTGCTCTTGAAAATTTTGAATTGGATCTGGACAGACATGCCAACCGTTTTAATGGACTCTATGGCGCCGCGAAGGCCGCTGAAAAAGCAGGCAACCAGGAAAAGGCGATTATGTACTTCAAAAAATTAGTAGAAATCTCTGATCCAAATTGTAAAAGGACAGAGCTAAAAGATGCCCAATTGTTTTTGTCGCGGCGTATCTAGTCGTTGTCACCGGTCGATGGCAATATACATATCGTCGATTAAATTTTTTAGGCAAGTTATTTATCAGTATCATTATTAGATCAATTCCATGCATATGGGAAAGAATTTTGGCAAATCCTGCTTATCACTTGTGGCATCGTTAACAGTCATGTTTCATGGGTCATCACAGAAATATTCTCAAAAAGATAGAGGTCTTGCAACTTATAAACTTGGAACAGACACTACCGTCGTCCAGTATTTTGAATTTGAGAATAGGAAATTTCATACAACGATTTTTACTTTCACCGGTTCGGTTGCAAAATATGAGGGTGATGGTGAATTGGATGAAACCGGCGATCTGAAAAAAGTTTTCTCCAAAACATTTAATCTGGATTCAACGAACAACTGGAAGTTGATTGGTGAAGGGGTCAATGTCTTCAATGGTGATTCCATGATTTACACCGCTACACTGAGTGGCAAACAGTTGCGACGCGCCGTTGCTTCAAAGGGAATTGTTTTTAATGTCGATCCCATCAGTTTTTTTGTTTTTCCTTACATAGGATTTTTTGCTCCGTCAAAACTCGGGGACACTATTTTTCATTGCCATTTGGCATTTGGAGAATGCAGGCAATTCCAGGTGGCAAGAACAGGAAAGAGTGAATTGAAGGTCGGTAGCAATGCATTGGGCAAGTTAAAATTGTTCGTCGATGATCGGGGCAGGATGCAGGCAATCGATGCCATTGGTTCATCAATTAACGTCGTTGCCACAGTGGAGCGAGACAAAAAGAACTACGACCAATATCTTGACGCGATGGCAAAAAGAAGATGGGCTGAAAAGAGTTTTGCTCCCAGGACGTTTCGGGATACAGCGAGGTTAGTTGTAGAAAACAAAAAAATTGAAGTGGACTACTGGCGACCTTATCGCCGCAACCGGCAAATATTTGGAGCTGTTGTTCCATGGGACAGGGTTTGGAGGACGGGAGCCAACAATGCTACCCAACTTCGATCCGACGATGATCTTGAATTCGATGGCAACAAACTGACCAGTGGAAAATATTCGATCTGGACATATCCGACGGAAAATGGGTGGCAGCTGATCTTTAATAAAAAGGCCGATACATGGGGAACAGAGTATGATTCTACGGCTAACTCCTTTCGAGTACCAATGACAGTTGAAAAAACTGCGGCGCCCGTTGAAATACTTACCATTTCATTACTTCCCGAAAATAATGACACTGCAAGACTATTGATCGAATGGGAATATTACAAAGCGTGGGCGAATTTTAAGATAGACAAATAGTTCGTGAGTCGTGATTCGTGAATCGTGAGTGGATACGATAAACGTTTTTCAGT
>DASYSW010000091.1:0-1858 GCA_036002905.1 Chitinophagaceae bacterium | reverse complement strand
CCACACGGCCAATGCTGCTTTCTGGCTTGATGATGAAACAGGTCATTTTATCAGCAGTACATATTACATGAAGCAATTGCCGGATTGGGTTGAAAAATTCAATAGTAAAAACCGGATCAGTCAATTAATCGAAAAAGGTTGGAACACTTTATATCCTATCGAGACATACAAAGAAAGTGATGCTGATAACGTTGCCTGGGAAGGCCCTTATCCGGGGGAGAAAAATCCTTCATTTCCACACGACCTGAAAACCGCCTATTCCAAGAGTAAGTATAGTTTCCGCGCCACACCATTTGGTAATACGCTGACTCTGGAATTTGCCAAAGAAGCCCTGGATGCATACCAGCTTGGCAGGGGACCGGCGACGGATTTTTTAACCATCAATATCGCTTCCACGGATTACGTAGGTCATCAATTTGGTCCCAATTCAATTGAAGAAGAAGATGTTTTTTTAAGGCTTGATAAAGAGCTGTCTGATTTTTTTCAAATGCTCGATACAAAAATTGGAAAGGGACAATATCTTGTTTTTCTCACCGCAGATCATGGAGTCGCACACAACATCGATTTTATGAAAGACCATGGATTGCCGGCGGAGTTCTGGTTCAATAGCCCGATGGCTGATTCGCTGAATAAAATGTTGTTGGCAAAATTTAAAGTTGCATCGCTGGTTCGCTCAACGATGAATTACCAGGTAAACTATGATCTGGATAAGATCGCCGCTGAAAATTTAAATTTTGATATGATCAAAAATGCAACGGTTGACTATTTAATGAGGCAACCTGGTGTTTCCTTTGCTGCCAACATGGACTTCATCGGGCGTTATCCCATACCTAAGCGTTTGCAGGAAATGATGATCAATGGATATTATTTCAAAAGAAGCGGCCAGGTACAAATTGTTTTAAATCCCGGTTGGTTTGATGCATATAGCAAGACAGGAAGCACACACGGAACATGGAATCCCTACGATACGCATATTCCCTTGCTTTGGTATGGATGGAATATTAAACCGGGAAAATTAAATCGCGAAGTCTACATGACCGACATTTCCGCTACTCTCTCTGCGTTACTTCATATTCAAATGCCGAATGGTTGCATTGGACATGTGATCGAGGAAGTGGTGAGGTAGGGAGGGGCGATTGGTGAGTGGTAAGCAAGTCTAAGCCAATTCGCAATTGACGATTGCCGATTGCCGATTTACGATTCACGCAGCAACTCCCTGATCTTCGCAAGATGATGGTCGTCGTGTTCCGCAATAAAAAACAAGTGATCGACCAATCTCATTGGAGTTTTTAGTCGTGGATGCAATGCAGTTAGCAGGGCTGTGGCTTCATCTGCATCTTTTATTTTACTGATCAGTTTATTTCTTGCCGAAGAAAATTGGTCCACCAATTCTTCAATTGTTTTTTTGTTGTGATCTGCCTCGTGCGTTTTGGTATTTCTCAGGTCGGCAGCTGTCAAAACCTCTTTGCCAGTTAAGAAATCATTTACACGAGCATACCATAGTTCTTCAAGATCGTATAGATGTCCTACCTGTTCCTTTGCGGACCAGTCGTTATTCGATTTTCTTGTCAATATCTCATCGCTTACATTTTTTATCATTGCAATGACCCTTGGCAATGTCCCTTCCAATCGTCCGATGATAACAGGATATAAACCAAGCGGAAAATTGAGATCAAATTTTCGTTCGAACCATGGAGTTTGCGTGATCATGACCTGTGTTTGTTAATGTTTAAAGCTTTAAGAATATCGTCTAGATAATCAGTTTGCAATTGTTGAATTTCCAGCAATCGCTGGTTTTGATGAATGATCATATGGTCAATTTTTTCATGCAGGAGCTTTATCTCTAGTTCAGCTTTCA
>DASYSW010000090.1:0-2684 GCA_036002905.1 Chitinophagaceae bacterium | reverse complement strand
CTTCTTTATTTCCAATGAGTCTTGCGCCTGTAAATTCGGCAATCCAGGATGCGGGAACAGGTTTTTCGAAACGCATACGAATGATTTTGTGCAAAGGTAACTATCACCCGTTTGTATGTCTTTGATAACTAAAAAATGCTTTTTACTTGTTTTTCACGGTTTATCTGCCTCCATCTAAAAAATATTTTTTTGGCCGATTTTCCAGTAAATATCGAATGAAGTTGAATGAATTTTGTAATCGTCAAATCATTCAATAACTGTAGCGCAAAACATAGTGATCGAAATCGAATCGCTGAAACACTGATGAATAAAGGATTTCAGAGGATCACAAAAAAGATGAAAAAGAGAAATCAGGTTATTGAGTACTTTGTTTCGTCAGTGAGTCCAAGAAATAAGTCGTAAAAACGATTGTCCTTATCCACAAGCAAATAAAAAATGTTAATAAAATTCTTTACAAAATTTTTTTAGTTCGCAAAAATTATTTTTAATATTGCGTAGGGAAATTTATTTCCCGGTACTTACTAACCCATCCATTATAATTATCCCGACTTCCGTCGGGATTTTTCTTTTATTGATTTTGCCGATTTTCCCCAGCATTGTTCGGTTCCTGCTCATTAAAAGTATAAGCGCATTTGCAATACAATTCCAATACCTTTACTTCTAAACAAAACTTTATTCATGCTAAAATCCATGACCGGTTTCGGTAGGGCGGAGCAAACTGTTGGTGATAAAACTTTCCAGGTAGATATAAAATCCCTCAATGGTAAACAGTTCGAACTCCTCCTAAAGCTTCCTGGTTTCTTAAAACCCCTTGAATTTGATATTCGTCGTATCCTCTCTGCTAAATTAAGCCGCGGCAGCATAGATTGCGCTATTAGTCTTAAAGAAACCGGCAATGCCAAGCCTGTTTCAATCAATACAGACCTTGCAAAGGCCTATTATAAACCTCTTTCTGAATTATCACACGCTTTAAACCTGGACCCTTCTCATATTTTGAGCACATTGGTAAAACTTCCCGAAGTGATCACTCCCACTGCGGATACTTTGTCTGATAAAGAATGGACCGATTTTGAAAAGGTATTGAATGCTGCAATTGATGACCTGAACATCCATCGAACAGAGGAAGGTAAATCTTTGGAAGAGGATCTGTTATCACGCATTGATAATATCCTAAAGCAGCAGGAAGAGATCTTAAAACTCGAACCGCTCAGGCAACAAAAGATCAGGGATGGTTTAACTAAACTCCTGGAGGAAAATGTTGGCAAAGAAAACTACGACAGCAATCGCCTCGAACAGGAAATGATCTACTACATCGAAAAAATTGACATTAGCGAGGAGCAGGTAAGATTAAAAAACCATTGCGATTATTTCAAAACCATCATGTGCGAAGCTGAAGAATCAAAGGGTAAAAAGCTTTCTTTCATTTTGCAGGAAATCGGGAGAGAGATCAATACTACCGGCGCCAAGGCTTATGATGCGACCATTCAAAAATGCGTAGTAGTCATGAAAGATGAATTAGAAAAAGCAAAAGAACAAATTTTGAATGTGTTGTGAGGTATAAGGTTTAAGGAGTACGGTTTAAGATTTAATTACCCAGCTCTGAACATTTTGCAACTTGTGGCTTTTGCCTTATCCTCTAATTCCTTGCGCCTTCTGCCTTGCCCATATATCTTTGCAGCATGAAGCTTTTAAAATCTTATTTACTTTTTCTTATCCCCTGTACTTTATTCCTTGCTTCCTGCACCACCATTGATCTCTACGAAAAAAATGTAACTATACCTGGTTTTAAGTGGAAAAACAGTTATCAACCGGAATTCACTTTTTCGATCAAAGACACGGCCGCCAGGTACCAGCTGTTTTTCGTTTTAAGACATACGGAAAAGTATACCTATAATAATATCTGGATCAATTTATATTCTCAACCTCCCGGAGATACTATGCACAAAGCATCCTTTGAACTTCAATTGGCCACAAACGAAAAATGGCTGGGAACGGGTATGGATGATATTTACGAACATCGCATCAAACTGACGGATCCTCAATATCTGAAAGCCGGTACTTACCATTTTAAGGTTGAGCAGATCATGAGAGAAGACCCCTTGGACAATGTGATGAATGTCGGGATAAGAGTAGAGAAAAAATAATCCCTTTCTTTTCAATATGCCTGGTAATAAGAAAAGAATACGGCTCGCAACGACGATTTACTGGCTCTTGTTGTTTTATATAGTTGCCGCGTTAATATGGTGGTTCATTTCCCTGGAAAAACAAAACAGGCAAATGGCGGATTTCAAAATAAAGCAATTAAACGCCGTTAGGGACATGGCAACATCCCCTGAGCTTTATGATACTTCCCGTGATATCATTGAACGGGAACATGACAGGAATCTCATCAAATACATAAGCGAGGGCTCTACTTTCCTGGTTTTAATCTTGATCGGTGCCGGGTTTGTTTATCGTTCCGTCCGGAGGCAGTTTCGCCTGCAACAGCAACAACAAAATTTCATGATGGCCATAACTCACGAATTAAAAACGCCTATTTCAGTGGCAAGACTCAACCTTGAAACCATTCAGAAACATCATTTGGACCCTGAAAAACAAAAAAAGCTGATCAGGATGACACTGGATGAAACAGAAAGATTAAATACTTTAACCACTAACATCCTTATCTCTTCTCAACTGGAAGC
>DASYSW010000089.1:0-19748 GCA_036002905.1 Chitinophagaceae bacterium | reverse complement strand
GAGGACCGCGTAATACCCCATAAGATTGAAACGAGTTTTTATGAAGTGTTATTAGATCAGCTTGGATTGCTGAACCTGGATGAAAGACAAAAAAGAATTGCTGAACAAATCGTTGGGAGTATTGATGAAGATGGGTATTTGCGCAGGGATACCGCTGCCATTGTGGATGATCTCGCTTTTCGCCAGAATATTGATTCAGACGAAGAAGAGGTTGATGCAATTATAAAAAGGATCCAGCAATTTGATCCTCCCGGGGTAGCTGCGAGGAATCTCCAGGAATGTCTGTTGCTTCAACTACATCGGCAAAAGGAAGACGGAAAGCCGGTAGATATGGCGATTACTGCTCTGACAAAATATTTTGACGAGTTTACCAAGAAACATTATGAAAAAATTCAGAGAGGCCTTGGATTAACTGATGATCAGTTACGAGATGTAATGCAACAGATCATTCGCTTAAATCCTAAACCGGGCGGTAACGTGGGTGAAGTTAACAAGGCTGAGAGCTATGTGGTTCCAGACTTTTTTATTATAAATAACAATGGGAAACTTGAACTGACTCTCAACTCTAAAAATGCGCCGGAGCTGCGCATTAGTGAAGGATACAGGGAGATGCTAAAAGATTATGACCGCGGCGCTAAGAAGGATAAACGACAAAAGGAGGCGGTCTTATTCATCAAGCAAAAGATCGACGCGGCAAAATGGTTTATAGATGCTATTAAGCAGCGACAACATACCCTGCTTAGTACAATGACGGCGATAATGAACCACCAGCATGATTTTTTTCTTACTGGTGATGAAACTAACCTAAAACCAATGATCCTGAAAGATATTGCTGAAAAGACTGGTCTTGATATTTCAACTGTGAGTCGCGTGGCCAACAGTAAATTTGTTCAAACAGAGTTTGGGACCTATCGGCTTAAATTTTTCTTTAGTGAATCATTAAGTACAGAAAGCGGGGAAGAAGTTTCTACCAGAGAAGTAAAAAAGATCTTAAGTGATTTAATTGAAAATGAAAATAAAAAGAAGCCGTTGAGTGACGAGCGGCTTACCGAGCTATTGCAGGAAAAAGGTTATAATATAGCCAGACGTACAGTAGCCAAATACAGAGAGCAATTAAATATACCCGTAGCCCGTCTCCGAAAAGAATTGTAACATGGACCCACACCTGGCAGTAGACGAAAAAAACAGTTTATTGGAAGTTCGGCGACAAAGAGCGAAACAGACGCTTCCTGTGCGCATCGTGGCGAGGGTTATTTCATACCTTTTTCATCCTTTGTTTATCCCCGTTTATCTTTTCTTGCTACTGCTAAGAGGAAATGGATACTTGTTTGCTTCCTTTAGCGACCTGGGAAAACTTATGCTTTTGGGAACATTTGTGATCATGTATATAATGTTCCCTTTATTATCCGTATTGTTATTGAAAGCTCTTGGGTTCATCAGCTCAATTCATTTGAAAACACAAAGAGACAGAGTCATCCCTTACGTTGTATGTATGATTTGGTACTGGTGGATTTGGTATGTTATGAATAACCGGCCAGAAGTGCCAAGAGAATGTGTTATTTTAAGTTTGGCCATCTTTCTTGCGTCGATCGGGGGGTTGATGGCAAACATCAGCATGAAAGTCAGCATGCATGCAATAGCTGCGGGTGTGATGGCGGCATTTGTGATGCTTCTGGGGTTTTTGCAAGATCTCAATTTCGGGTTTTATATTTCAGGTTCCATCTTTTTATCGGGTGCAATTTGCACGGCCCGTTTTATTGACAGCGATCATACCCCAAGGGAGATTTATTTAGGATTATTTATTGGGATGGTGACATTATTACTCGCCCTTCAATTCGCATAAAACCTCAATCAAGACAAGGAAAAAGTTCAAAGGATCATCCGGTGCAATCATTTGATCAGCGCGATCATCATTTCAACAGTATGATCAGTGATCAAAAAACAAAAGCTCAATCATAGGGTACGATTGAGCTATTTGTTGTCATCCATCCTTGTTATGCGTCGTCCAATCAACCATTCAATATTTTTGAAGTTTGGAGATACCTTTTGGTTGGGTGGTATACAAAAAAGCAAGATCCATTTTTGATCAGGTCGATGATCTCCGCACATTCATCCTTCGGAACCGCCGGGCAACCGTAACTACGGCCCATGAATTTATTTGTGTTCAGGTATTCATCACTGATATAAGCAGCTCCATGTATAACAATATTTCGTCTCATTGCAAGATTATTAAACCCGGGTTCAAGACCTTGCAATCTTAATGAAAGGCCATGTTCCCCATAGTAAGTAGAACTTGTAGTATAAAAACCAAGGCTGCTTTGATGAGAACGGGATCTATTTGAAAAGCGCATTGCGTATTCGGCACCCGAGCCACGCCCGTGGGCGACATAACTTGTCATTAAGACCTTGTTATTAGCCAGGTCAAGAACATAAAGACGTTTTTTATTTGAAGACTGGCTAAAGTCACAAATGACGAGTATGCCAGGGTTAGCTAATCTTTGTTTTTTCACCAGCCGCTGGTAACCTTTATATGCATAGTCAAATGCTTTTTCGGAAAGACCAATGGTCGAAAGCTGCAATGTATCATAGATAACTTTCGAATCGGTAATGAATGCGTGATTAATGATAGTGTTTTTCGTTTTAAGAGAAACATTACCTTTTTCAATGTACCGTGGAGGAAAAAATAGAAACGAAAGGGCGATTGTTAGAAATTGGTTTTTCACTTTGGGTACGGTTTCTTTAGGGTCAAGGTGGTTAAAGCCTCGGACAATTTTTAAAACGAAAACAGTACCAAAATATTATTTGGACAAAAGAAACACAGCAAATTGAGTGTGTTTACTGGTTTTTTTCGAATAAATACGAACAAATTCTCTAATAGAAAATGAGAAAAATTCTATTGTTTTTAAACCTCTTTTTTCGGGGTGTTTGCTCTCTTGCTTTCACGTTTTTTACTAAGGAATTCATTGGAGTAAACTTTTAATAACACGATGAATAATGAAAGTAACATCGGGCCGAATATCAATCCAATAAAACCAAACATAGTAATCCCTGCAATTACACCAAATACCGTAACCAACGGATGGATATTCCCTAATCTTTTATTAAGGATAAAACGAAATAGATTGTCGACAAGACCAATGATACCAAAACCATAGATCAGCATTACTATTCCCTGCCAGTTTTTTCCTTGGGCAAGGAAAATTATGGCTAATGGAACATACGCCAGTGCGGCACCTACGACGGGAATCATAGCAGTAATACATGTAATGGCAAACCAAAGGAATGGATCCTGTACGCCAATCAGCAAATACCCTACTAACCCAACCACGCCCTGTATTAAAGCGATGAGTGGTATACCGATGACACTTGCTCTTACAGTGGTACGAATATCATTGGCGATGAGATCAACATTAGAGTCTTTCAATGGAATGTACTCGTACAATTTGTCTTCAAGCGGGCGACTATAGATCAGCATGAAATATAAAACGAAATATAAGACACCAATAATGCTAATGGTATTGACTGTTGTATTCAATATCTGTGGAATGATTTTCCGGATGAAAGGGCCGACCTCGTTGATCGTGCTATTATCAGCAAGAGCAAATCCAAATCTTTCTTTCATTTGTTCAGAAAATGTTTTTAAGGAATCAAGAATTTGACTGGAATGCTCAACGGCGTATATGATTTTACTGGCTAATAAATTGGCGAGTATTCCAAACGGCAATAGAATAACTAAAAAAGAAAGCCCCATCAAGAGCCAGGCTGCTCTGGGTCTGCTCCATTTTCTTACCTCTGTCAGGTAGTGCATCCGTTCACGCATCAGGATATATAAGGTAAGAGAACCAAGTACTGCAGGAAGAAAAAAACTCAGTTCAAAAAAAAGTAAAAGACCGAGTGAAAGAATAACAAGGATAAAAAAAACCTGCCGCAGAATATTCTGATCGAGTGTATTTTGATCATTGCTCATAAAGTCGTTCACTAATTTAAAATAAAGTCTGCAAAAGCCAGGTGTTCATTATCACACTACGACCTTTTTCCATTTTCCTTTCTTAAAAAAGATCCATGCCGCTATTGCGATAGCAGTTTCGGCCACAGGTATGGCAATGAAAACTCCAATAGGTCCCCAGTTCAATACCTTAGCCATAAAATATGCCAGTGGTATTTGAAAGAGCCAGAAGCCAACAAAATGAATCCACGTAGGGGTTCGTGTGTCGCCGGCTCCGTTCAATGCCTGGATCATGACCATGCCAATACCATAGAAAATATAGCCCGTTCCGATGATCTGCAAAGCGACCGATCCTACATTTTGAACGGCATTGTCTTTTGTAAATATGCTTATGATGGGTGAAGCGAAAAGAACAAACAAGAGCATAACCGCTGACATAAATACAGCATTGTACTTAGCAGTCAGCAAAACACTTTGTGAAGCACGCTCGGGCTGTTTTGCACCTAAATTTTGACCAACCAGGGTCGCTGCTGCATTACTCAGGCCCCAGGCAGGCAGGATAAAAAATACAGCATTGCGAAGCGCTATTTGGTATCCGGAACTTGCATCCTTCCCTCCCATTTCTGCCACAAGCCTTGTTAGTATAATCCAACTTCCTGAAGCAATGAAAAATTGCAACACCGCGGGCCAGGAAACCTTCACGATCGATCGCATCAAAGGCCAATCCCAATTAAAATGAACCGGCTTAATTTTTACAACTCCTTTACGCCCGAAAAGATGGTAACATTGATAAAGCACTCCCATTCCACGGCCAACAGTTGTGGCGATGGCGGCACCCTTTAATCCTAACTCAGGAAACGGTCCATAGCCATTGATGAGAGTGGGACATAGAAGAATATTGATACCGCTCGCGATCCATAGACTTCGCATGGCGATCGCGGCATCTCCCGCACCCCGAAATATTCCATTGATGAGAAATAATAAAATGATCACCAAACTTCCGCCGAGCATAATGCGCGCAAAGACGGCCCCTTCCCGGACAACCTCCGGAGCAGCCTTCATCAGCTTCAAAATATGAGGGGCATAAATGAACCCTGCAACGCTTATGACAATGGTAATGAGTAATGCCATTAAAATCGCCTGCGCACCTGCATGCGCGGCCGCGCCGGGATTTTTTTCTCCGATTCTCCGCGCCACTACCGCAGTTGTACCCATGCCTAAACCCATTCCAAGCGTGTATATTATTGTTATGACAGATTCAGTTAAACCGACCGTTTGAATTGCATTGGAACCTAGCTTGCCAACAAAGAACATGTCGACGACTGCAAAAACTGATTCAAGACTCAGCTCCAAAATCATCGGGATAGCCAAAAGGATGATGGCCTGGCGAATGCTCCCCTGCGTATAATCATGTTCATCACCCCTGAATGACTGTTTTATTAATGAGGTGAAAAGAGACAATTTACTTGTATGTTGATTTGATTGCGACATAAAAATTAGAAATAAGAGGAAATAAAATATGCCTTGAAATGGCAGGTAATTGGACAAACGAATTGCGTTCTTAAAAATGGGGGCGAACGTCAGCAGATTTTCATATTCGAAAATTGAGTGGGCGAAGATAAGGAAACTATTTAAGAAGATCGTCCAAAGGCCAATAAATATTGTTGAATGTACTTTTCCTTTTGTTTGCGGCGATATTGCATGATGAACCGGGGATGCGGCAAGGGAACTATTTCATTAAAAAATTTGTGCTCTTCGTTTATCGCCGAAAGAAATTTCAGGTTCTTGTCACCACCAATGCAAATACAAAAATCGGTCTTGAATCCCATTGCAATTTGCTTCTGAATGCTGCTTATTATAAAAGGTGTAATCGCTTCTTGCAGGTTTTTGTCATCATAATAATTCAGGTTCACACCATTTTTTGTAAAACCTAACGGGCTAACAGACGTAATAAAATAGCTTTCATAAAATTCCTTGATACCACCAAATGCCAAAATAGAATCGTAAATGAATTCTGCAGATAACTCAGTTTGTGATTTAAATGAATGGTCAATACCGCAAAATTCTTTTAATTGCCTGGGCGCGGTAAAATTGACCCCCGTTGTTCCGGCACCAAAACGGCCGGGGTTAATACCAAAGATCAAATGTCTTGAATAAGTATCGTTGTAAAACTTGTGGAAGAAGGCTTCAACGACTTTTATTACCTCTTTATTTTGCTGAGGAAATAATATGTCAATTCCTTTGGGCACCCGAGGGGGCGTAAGAGACTTATAAAAATTAATGATGCGTTCTGCAACGACGGCCATGACGCAAATTATCCTGTTCCATCTGATTTATAAATGCCCAATTAACAAAAAAGGGCTGCTGATGTAGCAACCCTTTTAAAATTATGCTTAACGAGTTAATTTTTCACGGGAACAGAACCTGAACCTGGCTCATTAAAGTCTATTTCATTTTGTGGCACGTCCCAATAATCAAGATACCTGTATTCCATAAAGCAAGGTACGGCAGCCGGATTTGCCTGGGTCGGAACAAGCAAGTTACCAGGAACCATTACGATTGCGTTAGCCCTGCCACCCCCCTGTGATGCCGGCTCTGTCACACCCCATCTCCTCGCATCATAAAAAGCTGTGCCCCATAGAAACAAACCTACCCTTCTTTCTTTTCTAAATTCTTCGAGGGCTTCAGCTTGGGATAACCCCGTTCCTGAAACATGTGCAAGCCCCGAATTCTGGAAATCACGCACGGCGTCCACATGTTGCAGACCGGCATCGATATTATTTACACGTATCATCGCTTCTGCTTTCATTAATTCAGTCTCTTCATAGCTGCATGCCCACGGTACGAAACCCTCATTTGCTGCCGTGGCATAGTGCCCGCCATTTTCGATATAAACAGGGTTCCATCTTGTGCCAAATTGCAAACCTCTGCCTCTTTCATTAACATGAGGTGGGTCAAACAGCTCGAAGCTGGTAGCAAACCTGGCATCACCGGGTTTGAAATCCTGGACCAATCGTTCGCTTACAAATGTGTACTGCACGGCCTCACCAATAAATGCATAGGGATGAAGCCACCCCGCGGAAATATCATTGGTGCCACTGGGATCCATTCCAAATTTAAAAATGATATCACCCGCCTGGATACCATCATTTGCCAGTGTCAAGACATCATTCCAATCGGTGGCGGTCATGTCTTTTACTTTTTTATTTACCAGAAGATTGCGGGCCTTTAGGCTGTTGATCTGGCGCTTCCAGCTGTCGGGGGAAACAATATCCAGGTTATCATTGAAGGATGCTACGATGGCCAGCATTACCTCATCATAGTCAGCATTTTCAGTAATCCCGTTCAGCGTTGCAGTACAATCATCCAAAACTTTGGTCGCTTCAGCCAAAATTTGAGAATGGTCAACGAAATTGTCATTGATCTCGTTTGGCTCATTGGTGATAACGCCTGCGAGATACATAGACCCTATTCTCGAATAAGCATAACCTTTCCACCATTGTGCCCACGCTTTTAATGTCCCTCTCTTGGTATCAGCATCCCCTGAAAAAACAATTTCGGTATTTTCAAGCGACTTTAATAATTGATTACACTGTGCAATGATATAATAACAAGAAGACCATTCGTACTGAAAAGCATTTCGTTCTCCGGCGTCCCTGCTATCAAAGCCTTGCAGCTGTGTTTTTTGGTCAACACCGTTGGGATTGATCACGACCTGGCCGCTCGGAAGCGTAATACTATAAACCTGGTTTACCCAACGAAGTGCAAAATTCCCATATGGAACGTACGCTTCATCTCCCATTATAGAATGATTGGTGAGAGCAATATGGAAAATATTGGTGACGCCTTCATCCGGAACATTAGCCACCATTTTTTGTATGATTCCAAGAGCAAATCCTTTCAAGCCGGCCTCTGTTGTGAGAGATTGCTCTGGCGTAGGATTGTTAGGGTCTGATAGAATCAGACTCGACTTTTTACATGCTGTGCCCAGCATTAGTAAAAAGAATATAGAGATGATATATTTTTTCATAATGAATTTCTTTGTTGATTAGAATTGAAGGTTAATGCCAAACTGGTACGACCTGAGGTTGGGAACGCCAAAATAATCGACGCCTATGTTACTGCCAGTTCCGAGTGTCTGGTTACCCTGGCTATCCTGGGCGGTTGTAGCTTCGGGATCAAGACCTGCATAGTCGGTAAACGTCAGCAGGTTGCGGCCTGAAGCAGTCAACACTACACTCTTAACCCATTTTTGTTTTAAAGGATTGGCAATGGTGTAAGAAAGTGTAACGTCTCTAAGTCTTACAAAAGATCCTTTTTCAACAAAGAAACCTGTTCTCTGCACGCTGTTGTATAAACTATTCCAGAAGTTCACATATGACCCTGTTTGTCCATTAATGGTAACTGCTTTGTCAAAATCTGCCTGGATTCTGTCCCGATACATCCACTGCTTTGTAAGATTATAAATAGAATTGCCCTGGATCCAATCGAACTGGAATGTAAGACTGAGGTTTTGCTTAAATGTGACTGTATTCAAAAAAGACATATTAAAATCGGGGTAAGCATTACCGACTACTTTCTGATCATTCGGATCGGTGAGAACAACACGTTTGGTTTCTTTATTTACAACCATGCCATTCACTACTTCATAGTCACCATAATCGGCCGGATCTATATAAGGAGTCTTATCAGGTCTTAGCTGATCAACACTTGTGAGTGCTGTAACTGTATAAAAGTTTCCCAGCGATTCTCCCTGTGTCACCGCAAATACTCCGGATACCACAGGTTGTCCATTGGCGATCCTCGTTACTTTGGTGTTAAAGGTGCCAAACCTGACTCCAAATTGCCAGGCAAGCGATTTCGATGTGTACATGTCCGCATCCAGGCTAAGATCTACTCCCTTCACCTCGAGGTCTATCAGATTCTCCGGAACGTTTTGGACGCCACTTGACGGAGGAAGATCAGCCAGATTGATAATGTCGTTGTTTTTCTTTCTCCAGATGCTACCTGAAAAGCTGATCCTGTCCAACCAATCACCCAAGCCAGGCCTATAAGTAATATCTGTACCTAACTCCAATTCCTTTACAACTTGTACTCCCAATTCCGGGTTACCTGCTGTATTAGCAAGGAACAAAGCGGTGCTGTTTCCAAGGGTGGTCGTTCCCAGCGTTGATTGGCGGTTGTAATAAAGCCCATTGAATTCATGAGGAGGAATACCGGCTTCTCCATAAGCTCCCCTGATCTTAAATTCAGTTAATTTATCTGATTTAAGAAGTTCTGAAATCCTGAAATAAGCAGTCCCTCTTCCGAAGTTGAATGGCTTCTGTTGATCGCCAAATTCAGAGTTATAATCAGATCTGAAACCCCCGGTTACTCCAAAAAGATTTCCAAAATCGATCGTTTGATTTACCAACCAGCCAAACGTTATGTATCTGAAACTTCCATCGCCACTCACTTTCTGTTCTGCGGCGGAAATAATGTATGGCGGGAATTGAGGAAGATTCAATCCCTGGGAATAGAACGAATTGTAATCTAATTTCCTGTAATCATAAGATACCTGTGTACTAGTTTTTATCGGTAGACTGCTGCTGAAATCTTTTTGAAAATCTGTCTTGAAATAAAGAGTAGCTAGTGAATTCTGGTATAATGACTTTGCATAATCGCGCCTCATCGATCCTTTTTTTGAAGGTCCCCAAAAAGCCTGGTCGGCCTGTGGCGCGGCTTCCTGGTTTTTATAAAAATCATTGAATTCCGAGACCCAGTATTCAATACCATATTTATAATCCAGTTCTACGAATTTTGGGAACTTGTAATTGACATTTGCGTTATTGATGATCCTTGTGTTTTTCCCGTTTCTTTCATGCCAATCAGGTTCGGAGAGAACGTTTAACTGGTTTTCATCTCTTGGTCTTACCACTATCAGATCAGTACCCGGGTATGTTGATTTGAAATTGATCCACGGAAAAGAGTTGAGCAATTCAAAACGATTGTTATTACTCCCCAGGAATAATACATCCGGATTAAAAAGGATCCGGTCGGTTACATTATAAGCGCCTGACAACAAATTTTCATTTTGAAAGATCGTTTGCGTGGTATTGCGGAAGCTAAAGCCTTTAAAAAGATCAAATCCCAGGTTAGCTGACAAATTCATCCTCGTGAATTTATTGTTCATCACACTTTGCTGATCGAGGCGTGAAAATGTAAAAGCATAATCTGATTTTTCACCACCGCCGGCTATGTTGACCGAATTGTTCCATGAGACGGCTTGTGTGTAGGCTTGTTGTATGTGATCATATAATGGAAGGCTGGAAGGATAAGTTTTGTCATTCGTAAGATTAAAATTGGTATTGAAATCTTCTTCGGCGGGATCAGGCCACATACCGTTTGCATCTGGTTGCAGGATGTTACCGTTCTTGTCCAGAATATTTCCCTGCGCGTCGGTTTGGTAGTGATGATTCTTTGCAACAAGGTCATGCGCTACGAGGGCATTGTCAATACTGACTCTCGAACTTATCCCGACTGAGGGCCTCTTGTTCTTGCTTCCTTTTTTGGTAAAGATCTGAATCACTCCGTTTGCCCCCTGTGCGCCATATAACATACCACCAGCAGGACCTTTCACGACTTCCACCCGGTCTACGTTGGCAATGTCCAATCCATTAATATCAGTCACCTGGACGCCGTCTACCAGGATGATCGGGGTGGTTGATCCCAATGAATTGACACCACGTAAAATGATGTTTGCTTTTTGACCTGGTTCTCCTGATGGAGTTTGAATCTGCGCACCGGAAATTTTTCCGACCAACGCCTGGTCAACAGAAAGGATGGCGCTCTTGGAAAAATCTTTACTGCTAACACTGGCAACATCAATGGAAAGTTTTTTCTTTTCGGTAGCAACCCCCGTCCCTGTCACAACCACTTCGTGAAGGGCAACGGCATCAATCGAAAGACTTATCGAAATACTGGACTGGCCTCCGACGCTCATTTCTTTCGTAACATAGCCGACCCCTGTAAAAACAAGTGTTCCATTGTCGGGGGCATTAATTGAATAACTACCGTCAATTTTTGTGGTTGTAACTGTTCTGGAATTTTTTACACTAACCGAGATTGAGTTCAATGGAACTCCGGTTTCGTCAGTAACCTTACCCGTAATTTGTTTGGTTTGAGCAAGCAAGCAAATTCGTAGGCAAAGCATGCATAGTAGAAGGAAAAGAATTCGCATGTAGTTAATTTTTAGGTTAATAATAGAATTTCTCAAAGCAGGTAATCTTTTGCTGACAGTTAAACTGCATTATTTGATGCAATCTTTGGGAGAGCTTTTTACTGAAACCGAATTCCGGCCAACTGAACAATGAAAAATTATCAATAAGGTGAACCGAGAGCCCTACTCGTACAGAAGCATGCCATAATTTTCGATACTAAAGCACTTGTTTCTGCGTTTTTAATAGAGCCATCGCCCTTTGAAGAAGCAGTTGATGGCATACCAAAATCCTTTTTTATGAAAAAACCAAAACCCCTTTTTGCTGCCTTTCTATTTTCAATCTGTTTAGGGTTTGTCGGTTGCAGCCCTGATAAAACCGGCTTAGTTTCCCCTACCGAAGAAGCGTTAGTAAGAAATGCATGGGCAGTGGACTATTATTACAATACCCAGGATTTGACGGACGAATTTACCAGCGCGAGACTGCTCTTCAGCAGTACTGGCAGCGTAGGCTTTCAAATAAATGGCGAAACGATTGCAGGTAGGTGGAGCAGAACAATAGACGCGTCAAATAACGAATTGATCGACCTTCAGTTTAATACAAGCAATGCCAATATTCTTAGGTTAAATGAATCCTGGAAATTAACAGGTCGTTCAGCTAACTCATTGCAATTTCAGGGAAACAGCGGAGTTGATGTTCTCTTTCGACTGAGAACTCAATGAGGTACTTCGATCTTCGGATAATCAAAAAACAGAAACTCCTTTTTTGCAGTTCTGAAATCCTTCCAGTTGTCCGCATTGACTTTTACCGCAAATACACTGCATGTAGGCATATCATCCACGTGGCTTTCTGTAAGTGAATTGGCGAAAGAGGTAATACCGGGATTATGGGAAAAGACAGCAACGCTGTCCCATTTATTTTTGAAAGCTTCAATCACTTCATAAAAGCTTTGCTCATCGGCTTCATACAACTTCGGCTCACGGGCAATATTCTTTTTCTTGGGATCAAATTCTTTGGTAAAGTATTTACAGGTTTGCCTGGCCCTTTTTGCGGGGCTTGAGACGAAGGCATCTATCCTGATCTTTTTGCTGTGCAATCTTTCTGCCATTTCCGGCGCATCTTTCTTGCCTCTTTCATTCAATGGTCTGTCAAAATCGCTCAGCGAAGGATCATCCCAACTGCTTTTTGCGTGCCGAACAAGGAAAAGAATTTTACTCATGGTAACTGATCAATTTTGAATAGGAGCTGAAAGTTAAAATTATTTCGAAAAATCGTGAAATGCCCTGAGAATTTATTTGATCAAATTCTTCTTTACTTTACAATAAGTAACAGATGAAGCAAATCTTAATTATTATAATATTTGGCATTGCCGGCGGCTGCTCTACCAATCCTTACAAGACTTCCAATAAGAGTTATAAGAAACAGTCGAAAGACTATGCAAAACTGCTTGCTGCGTATCCTGTCAAAGATTCGGTCACAAATTCTCCTTACTTTGTTGGTACCACGAATTTTAATCTTCGCAAACCAAATTTTGTGATACTTCATCACACGGCTCAAAACAATTGCGATCAAACACTATCAACTTTCACTACGACCAAAAGCCAGGTAAGTGCGCATTATGTCATTTGCAAGGATGGAACTGTCCACCATATGTTGAACGACTATTTCCGGGCATGGCAGGCGGGTGCGGGTAAGTGGGGAAATGCGACCGATATTAATTCATTGAGCATCGGAATTGAAATTGACAATAATGGCTTTGAACCTTTTACTGAGGCACAAATTAATAGTTTGCTTCAGTTGCTTGATCGATTGAAGAAAGCATACAATATTCCAACGGCTAATTTCATTGGCCATGCCGATATTGCCCCGGGGCGCAAAGTCGATCCCAACAGATATTTTCCATGGCAAAAACTCGCAGAAACTGGTTTTGGATTTTGGTTTGATACGACCGGCGTACAATTACCCCAGAACTTTGATGCGATGCAGGCCTTGCGGATCATTGGGTATGATATTGCGAAGCCAGAGGCAGCTATTCAGTCCTTCAAATTGCACTTCGTTCAAACCGATTCGTCAACGGTGATCAATGATGACGACAGAAAAATTCTTTTTGACCTTGAGAAGAAATATCAGTGATGGTATCGTTTGCAGGGACAAGGCATGAGTTGCCTCGGCAATCATCAAAACTTAATCGGGCAATTCTTCGCAGGTATATCCTGCATTCTTTATAGTGTTTTCTACGAGGCGCGGCGAAAGATCGGTACTGACAATGCGAAGAATCTTGTCTTTATCATGAAAATCTATATTCCATTTTATGACGCCCTTTAATTCGTTTAAATGAGGGACAACCTGCTTTAGATTTTTTTTGTAGTGAAGATTTGTTTTGAACACCAGGATTTCCATACGCACCCTTAGATTTTTGAAGCTATGTTCTCTGTGCCGGATCCGGACGTCGATTCTTGTGAAGAAGTCCTGTCTGACCAACTTCTGTATCCCCATCCGCCACAGCGCCTTTGCCATTCCTGTTTGAACTTGTCCCTTTCCTCGGGGGTCATATTGTTCCATTTGTTCATCATTTTTTGTTTCCAGTAATAATGTCGGCCTCCCCATGCTCCCCGGAAACCACCAAACAAAATTTTACTCAACACCAAAATACCCAATGCCTGCACAAATGTAATGGTGTGAACACTTGTCACCTGGGCAAGTATGTTATTCCATAATAACATTACGATCCCGCCAAAAACTAAAATAGCAACGGCGCCGATCAGGATAAACATCACAATTCTTCTGAATTTCATAATTAATATTTTATTGTTCGATAATTTCTTTATACAACTGCTGTAAACGTTTTCTTAGGTGCAACACTGCATATCTTTTGCGGCTGATCAATGTATTTACCTTTTCGCCAGTTCTTTCGGCGATTTGGTGAAACGGAATATCCTCGAGTTCGTTCCAGACAAATACCTCTCGTTGCTCTGCAGGTAGTTCATCCAAAGCAGCAAACAGTTGTTGCCAGAAAAGGTTTCTCAGATGCTCAGTCTCCGGCGTTGAATCTCCCGCCAGCAAAATTTCTCTGAAATTAAATTCGCCATCGTCGCCTTCTGCGAATATTTCCTGCTCCAGTGATGCTGTTTGACGTTTGCGGTATTTATCGATGATACGATTGCGTGCTACGCGAAAAAGCCAGGCACTTGTTTGCTCGATCGGTTCTGTTTCCAACACATTACTGAATTGATACCAAACGTCCTGTAATATATCCTCCGCATCTTCGTCAGTATTTACGCGGCCACGA
Organism: Chitinophagaceae bacterium; assembly: GCA_036002905.1. Taxonomy (GTDB): domain Bacteria; phylum Bacteroidota; class Bacteroidia; order Chitinophagales; family Chitinophagaceae; genus VBAU01. The sequence goes on along the minus strand of DASYSW010000089.1, from coordinate 5,317 downwards.
ATGAAATAAAATAAACGCTTGCTATAATCCCGAACTGCCTGGATAATATTTTGCCTCCGCTGATCAGCCATTGAGATCGTCATCGTCTGCCATTTGAAAAGGGAGACGCACCAGCAAAGGAAATATTTTAAATCCGGAAAGTTTCCGGCCACTGGTTACTACTTGCCGGTAAGTGGAGGTTTTACAGTGTTCCGCAAGACAGGTCGGCAAACAGCGACTAGGAAGGCTTATCTTTTGTAGTTCGGATAAGGCTCACACCTGCAGTAAAAAACAGGATGCCTAAAATGCCGTAGGCAAGGATCTCCCTGATGTGATGACCGCCGCTTCCTCCTCTTATAAAATTAATGGCGGCAATGATCAAACCGACAACGCCTAAAACAGAGAGTATTATTCCTAAAGATCTTTTTTCCATAATGGAAAAAAAGCAAACAATATGCCGTTACAATAGGCATAGGCGCTATCGGTAAAGTAAATGAGCACTGATGACCTCTTCCCACCCCGACAAATCCCAGCAGAGTTCAGCGTCCATATTTTTTAGTCTTTCAAATGACTGGTAGACGCCGGTCAATTTATCGAGGTGTCGCTCGCCGCTTGGGTTTGCGGCAGTCTTGTAGGCTCGTTCATTGCAGTGGTCACGATATAAAAAAGTAATGAGGTTTATTAGTTCGAATCCCGTTCGCACGGGACGAAAAGAAGTAATATCAGAGACATCGAACCGAAGACCGCAACATTTTTCGTTAGAGTACACGCCGGAGATAGGTTCATAAGAATAAGGACGAGCAATGACACCAGGTAATTTTAACTTCTTAAAAGCCTCGTGCATTTCATCCGCATTGATCCAGGGAGCTCCAAAAATTTTAAACGGATATCCTGTTCCCCGTCCTTCATTTACATTAATACCCTCAAGCAACCCAATACCCGGATAAAGTAATGCCGTTTCGGCGTCAGTTATAGCCGGCGAGGGAGGAACAAAAAGCCACCCGGCGTCTCTCACTGCCTGCTGCCGGTCCCAGTTTTGTACTTTGACAATTTGCAGATCAAGATTTTTTACACGAGTGGCAGCAAAATAGTTGGCGAGCTCTCCGAATGTGCAACTATGGCGTATGGGTATTGGCCATCGGCCAATAAAAGACGAGCAATTTATTTCATCGAGGATGGGCCCTTCAACCAAATTAAGATCACCGCTGATCGGATTTGGTCTGTCAAGAATGAATAATTGCTTGTTGAGTTCTGCACAGGCCTCTATGATATAAGTCATTGTCCACAGGTACGTGTAGAAACGGCAACCGGCATCCGGAATGTCAAATAATATGGCGTCAACATCAGCCAGGTCCTCGCGTGAGGGTCTTAACCTGTCACCATACAAACTGATAACGGGAAGCCCAGTCATGATGTCCGTAGTGTTTGTTTGAGAAGCTCCGTCTTCGCCTTGTGCCGTTAAACCATGTTCGGGGGAAAATAATTTAAGGAGTTTAATTCCTTGCCTGAGCAGAGCTATTCTGCTTGCTGTTCCGGTTGAAGTTGTAGCAGCATTATTAGTTACCAGCGCGAAATGCAGGTGACTAAATTTACCAGCATGCCGGAGAAAATAATCAACACCAAATAACAATTTTTGACTTTGCATTTAACGGTCTAAGGTAATTGCCGTCAGCTGGCAGATGAATTGCAAAATACTTACAAACAAGTAGATTTGAGAATAAAACCAGGTCATGGAATTTGGGCGTGTATCGGAAGATGAACTCGGGCAAATTGATTTCAAATTACCACCTGATCCTGTATTCAATAAACAAATCCTCGACGGAAAACCTGCAGCAAATTTCAAGGTGTATATCGGCTGTGCCAAATGGGGACGGCCGGAGTGGTTGGGAAAGATCTATCCTCCAAAAACAAAAGAAAAAAATTTTTTAGATCAGTATGTTCATCACTACAACAGCATTGAGCTGAATGCAACTCATTATAAGATATATGGACCTATTGCGATTCAGAAGTGGGCAGCTAAAGCGAATGGGAAGGACTTTTTATTTTGCCCAAAGATGCACCAGGGAGTTACACATCGTGGAAGCCTGAAGGGAAAAGACTTTATCCTCAATGAATACGTGAGGGGAATTGTTGCTTTTGAAAAACATTTAGGTCCCGTGTTCGTGCAGGTGAGCGATAGGTTTTCTCCAAAGAGAAAGGATGAGTTGTTTAATTTTTTGAAAACCCTTCCAACAGATCTTCAATTTTTCCTCGAGGTTCGTCACCGTGACTGGTTTGGAAAAGAAAATATCCGGCAAGAATTATTTTCAACCCTGAAAGAAATGAATATCGGCGTGATCATAACAGATACAGCCGGTCGTCGTGATTGTGCTCACATGCATATCACCATTCCAAAGACTTTCATACGATATGTTGGCAACAGTTTGCACAAAACTGACTTTCCAAGAATTGGTGAGTGGGTAAACCGGGTAAAATACTGGCTGGATAGCGGAATGAGGGAGATTTATTTTTTCATGCATATGCACGATGAGGCAACGTCACCAGAGCTCACAAGTTACCTCGTCGATAAGTTAAATGAGGTTTGTGGATTGAATTTAGAAGGGCCAAAATTTATCGAGGGGTATGATTTGCACGGCCTGCTTCCATCAATGAACAAAAAATAACTCCTCCCACCGCGTTGTATACCTTCCACTCCGCATTTCCTGGCGCATTTTCCAATTACGTTTCAAACCACTGGCCACGAACTTCACCACGTCGTCTCTCATACTGAAATTAATATTATCCATCGCCTCCATTAATATGCGCTGGTGATTCGCTGTTTCAGTTTTAAAAATATTTCCCTGGATGGATTCATCGGGAACCAAACCGCCCAGCATAACTCCCGCTTTCAGATATTTGGACCCCCGAGTATATAATTTCTCAACCAGTGGAACCGCGTTTTTAATTAATTCATTTGTGTGTGAAGTCGGCTGTAAAAGATTCACATGATTATGTTTTGTTTTTGGATTATACTCGTATTGATTTCCTTCATAATCATTCGTCACAACAAATACGTCGATGAGTTTCGCCGCACAGGATTGCCTGCGCAATTTTTCTGCTGCTCTTGATGTATACGTTGCAACAGCCTCTTTGAGATCATTTAGCTCATGAACAGGTTTACCAAACATTCTTGTCGTGGCGATCATTTTCTTTTGCTCCAGGGGATCTTTCATTTCGATCGATTGCTCTCCTTTTAACTCTTTTATCAACCTTACTCCCACGACGCCACCCAAAGTTGTCCTTGCCCATTCTTCACTCATATTTCGTAACTGTAACCCATCATAGATACTCCACAGTTGCTTCAACTTTGCCGAGGACCTGTAGCCCACTCCCCAAATATCCTCGACGGCCGTCTGTTTTAGTGCTTTTAGAATTTTTTCCTCTGTGTCGAGCACCAGTATGCAATTGGATCGCTGTTTATCTTTTTTCGACAACCTGTTCGCAACTTTTGCGAGGACCTTAGTTGGCGCGACACCAATCGAAACTTTTATACCAGTCCATTCTTCGACGGTTTCCTTAATTTCTTCTGCCACCCTATAAAGTTGTTGATTTGACGCTGTTGAGAGATCGAGAAAGGCTTCATCCACCGAATACACCTCCACGTTCTGAGAGCCAACCAGATCTCTCAGCGTGTCCATTACTCTTGCGCTCAGATCACCATATAAATTATAGTTACTTGAAAAAACAGCCACATCATTCTTTTCGATCACATCTTTATTTTGATAATACGGAGCAGCCATGCCCACTCCCAATTTTTTGGCCTCATCGGTTCTTGAAACTATACACCCATCATTATTGCTGAGTACCACAACCGGCTTGTTTGCGAGATCAGGTCTGAAGACCCTTTCGCATGAACAATAAAAACTGTTACAATCGACAATCGCTTTCATACCCCCTGTCCCCCTGAAGGGGGAACTTAGTTTTAAATTTTATTTTTTGCGTTGAATATTTTCTTTCTCGAATTATGCATTTCGCTTTTATAAACTCATTTATTTTCTCTAACACATTCTTAATTTTATTACGCACATCTTCATTTGTAAACCTAATTACTATTAGTCCCAGGTCTTCAAGATTTTTTTGCCTTACTTCATCCAACTTTTGATTTTCCTTCTGAATAATGAATCGAGCCATCAATTTCAATTACAAGCTTCAGTTTATGACAATAAAAATCTACTATGTAGTTTGAGATGGGATGTTGTCTTCGAAATTTATAGTTTGCAATGTCTTCTTTTAATCTTCTCCACAAGATTGTTTCTTCTTCGGTTAAATTGGCTCGAAGCGATTTAGCATTCCCAAAAATTATCTTGTGTGCACCGTAAAACATTTTCTTTTCCATATTCTTCCCGGTTTAAGACGGTTAAAATAAAAGGACCATTCGATCCAAGTCTCCCCTTCAGGGGGACAGGGGGTGAATTGAATACACAACTACTCCCCATAATGCAAAATCACTGAACTCGGCAAGATTAATGGATTTGAATCTTTCATTTTCCGCAATTAAAAATGCGGAAGAAAAATTTTTGTGGTATCGCCTTATTAACAGTTCACCATTTAATATGGCAACGATCACTTTCCCGTCCGCCAGTTTTAATGAACGGTCGACGATCAGCACATCACCGTCAAAGATCCCGGCCCCTGTCATTGCATCGCCCTTCATGCGGAAGAAAAATGTTGCTGGCTTGTTCCTGACCAGTTGTTCATTCAGATCAATGCCGCGTTCGGCATAATCATCTGCAGCGGCACCAAAGCCTGTTGCATTGGCGGTTCGCACATCCTGTTGCGAAAATTGCTTTGAGCCGCGATAGGCTGCGCCAGAAAAATATTCGCCATCCATAAAAATTATTTCTCTAAAGATCAGAAAAAAATTTGTAAAACTAAATTTTTTAGTAAATTTATGCTAAGATATTTTGCCATTCATTTTGGTGAGCAGGGAGGAGCAAGGCGAAAGGAGTTGCGAAATATCGGGATAAACAGTCTCAACAGGAGTTGATCGAAGTGATGGAACAGACATAATAAAAGGAGAGTCAAAATAAAACAATGGAGGGGTTATGCAAGTTTCCGGAATTACTATGCCCGGTTACCGGGTTTATGAATATTTGATTGTATTGGATCCGCATGAGGAATTACGCAATCGTATTATACAGGTAAAAAAAGAATTTTCTGAGGAGTATAAGGCATCAACAATTCTCGGTGGCAAGCCGCATGTGACGTTGGTAAATTTTGTTCAGTATGAACTTATGGAAGAGCGGCTTGTCAACCGGCTAAAGACAATCGCAATGGGCTATTACCCAGTCAAGGTAGA
>DASYSW010000088.1:0-4182 GCA_036002905.1 Chitinophagaceae bacterium | reverse complement strand
AAGATAGCTGAACTCTTTGTAAACCTGGTTGAGAGCCTGGTAATCGAGTTTATTCCAAAAAAAGATAAGAAAGTACAGTTAATGCTGCAACAAAAGAAAGACATTTACACTTCTTACAACGAGGAGAATTTTGTACGCTCATTCGAGAAATATTTTTCTGTTCAGAAGAAACACGAGATCGGTGATTCGGGCAGGATCCTTTACATGATGAAACGACATGCATAGATCAGGAAACCTTTTGCAGGCAAGACCCGCGTTCATTTTCCTGCTATCAATATTTTTTGTATGGCATGGATATGTCCAGGACTATCCCCTGGTCCCGGTATCGGATGCCGTCAAATTGCTTCTTGAGTATGTGGCGGTATCACTGCTGCTGGTGTTTCTTTTTTATTTCATTTTCAAATCCTGGCCAAAGGCATTAGCGTTTGCCTTCTTCCTGATGTGCATTCAATTCTTTTTTGGCGCTACACATGACCTTATAAAGAATTTATTCTCCAACTCATTCATCTCAAGATATTCGTTTCTTCTGCCTTTTGTTTTCGTCATCACCGGTTCAGCATTCGTCTTCTTCCTGAAAACAAGCAGGAATTTCAAAAAAGCAACGCGCTATTTAAGTTTTACGCTGGCTGTATTGATAGCCGTTGATCTTGTTATTTTGATCTCCAAACTGGTGACCAGGTCAACCTCGGACAAACCTGTGACTGAAGTGGCCGGATGCCGGGCTTGCAAAAGACCAAATATCTACCTGGTCATTGCAGATGAGTATGCCGGTCATGAAGAACTGCATGATATTTTTTCTTTCGACAACTCAGCATTTGAAAGTGAACTTGAAAAAAGGAATTTTCATGTCGTAAAAAAAGCCATGAGCAATTACAACTTTACTCCCTATTCTATGGCTTCAATTTTCAACATGAACTATTTAAAAGGGATCACGAACAGGGCCAATGATATCAATAACAGGAATACCAGTTATGAAACGATCAATAAAAATGCCCTCGTCAATACTCTTACCGCATTTGGCTATGATTTTGTCAATTTCTCGTTGTTTGATTTTGCAAATAAACCAGGTTTGAATTCCAATGCATTTTATTCCATACGCGAAAAGCTGATAAGTTCACAAACATTAACCGGCAGGATAAAAAAAGATCTCTGGTATCATTTCGTCACGACATTCAGGTTCCGATGGGCTCAGGATGACTGGCAAAAAAAATTCATAACTCTTCTTGAAAAAGGATATAGGGGTACGGTAGCCGTGGCGCACGAAAATTCGGAGCGACCGCGTTTTGTTTACACACACTTCACTATGCCTCATTATCCCTATTTATTTGACGGGAATGGCCGCAGACTATCCTTTGACGAATCGCAGCAGGGAGGAAGAAAAGACCTGTACCTCGGGTATCTTCAATACTGCAATGAAAAATGCCTGGGACTGATTGATAGCATTCTAAAAAAAGATAAAACGGGCCCAATCGTTATATTAATGAGTGATCATGGATTTACCAAATATGATACTACTGCCAATGACCCTTCTTATAACTTTAAAAACATGATCAACGTCTATTTTGCGGACAAAAATTATTCGGAATTTCCTGACACCCTCTCCAACGTGAATCTTTTTCGTGTTATATTGAACAAACAATTTAAACAGCAACTTCCTTTGTTAAAAGATTCAACTATCTTTCTGAAGGAGTATTAGCATTAATCTTGAAACCGGTATGTTCAATCCCACTCGAATCATGGTACTGGCTCCCCACACAGACGATGGGGAACTTGGCTGCGGCGGCACCATTGCAAAACTTTCACGAGAAGGAAAGGAGGTTTTTTATGCGGCCTTCTGTCTTTATTCAAAGGCACTGCCAAAGACATTTCCGTCCAATACACTGGAGTTGGAATGCAAAAAAGCTACGGCTATTCTTGGCATTCCATCGTCGCGGCTAATATTATCGACGTCTAATTACGAAGTAAGAGAGCTTCCGCAAGTCCGACAGGAGGTACTCGAAGAGTTGTTAAAACTGAACAAAGAAATACAACCGGAAATGGTTTTATTACCTGCTACTTCCGATATTCACCAGGACCACCAGGTCATTCACCAGGAAGGGCTGAGGGCCTTTAAGAATACAACATTTGCCGGTTATGAATTGCCCTGGAATAATTACAGTATTCGCACAAATTTCTTCGTCCGGCTTTCGGAAAATGACCTCGCAAAAAAAATTGAAGCTTTGAAGGCCTATGAATCCCAGTCCAGCAAGAATTATATGAATCCGGATTTTACACGTTCCCTTGCCAAGGTTCGCGGCGTCCAGGCCAACAGCCCTTATGCCGAAGCATTTGAAATTTACAGGTGGATGGTCTGATCACCAGTTAACCCGCTGTCCGAATTTTCCCAGGCCAAAATATTTATTAAGCTGAAGGTTTAATCCAAACTGATCATACGCGGTGTTGTTTTGATAGTAGGCCCTTGCATAGCGGATCTGAATTTTATTGAATAAGACTCCTACTTCAATTGAAAATCCATTGAGGCCGTTACCGGTGTCGTTGATGTTCAATTCCTGGCGGCGAAGGTGATTATAGCCGAGGGAAAGCTCGAGGTGATCCCCTATATATATTTGTGAAGCGATAACAAAATGCCGGAAAATTTTGTCGAAAACAAATTTCTTGTCATCGTCGCCTGAATTGAAATCGTTGTCATTGTTGAACAATGTATCATTATACCTGATGTCAAATTGGTGAACATGATGAGCTGTAATTGAAAAGCCAAAAGGGGCGTGTAATAATCGCTTGGTAATCCCAACCTCGAGGTCAAAGGGCAGATCATCGGCAGTTGTCTGGTCATATTTCTTTAGCTGGAAACCCATGTTCCTGGCGAGTACTGAAGCCGAAAACAAATGCACGGTATCGTTATACAAAACGCTGGCATCGCCAGCTATTCCGCTGGAACGGTACAACCCATAGTTTGAGTTTATAAATTTCAAGGTAAAGCCGTAGTTCCATCTCTGTAGATAACGGCGAGAAGCCGAGACCTGCATCACCCAATCTGAAGGATGAAACGCTCCCAATACGTTTCCCGATGCGTCTGTTTCCTGGATGTCGCCATAGTTAAAATAGTGTAGTCCCCATAAAAAATTTGTGTTCAATTCTTCGCTGTGATAACCAAGGGATAAATGATACGTTTTAATGCCTGCATAAAAACTGTTGAACACCGTATTCATCTGGGTGTGCATAGACGGAACGAGCAGTGAGGGGTTGTAAAAAGCCATACCCACATCATTTGAAGGCTGAGAGACATTGATGCCACCCAAGCCTGTTAGTTGTGGCGTATTTGGCAGTTTGAGGAAATTATAAACGGAGTTGCCGCCAAGAGTTTGGCCAATGGCAATGGAAGAAATAAGCAGAACCGGTATAATGATCCATGACCGCACAGGTCACGAATATGAGAAAAGTTTTGGAAAGGAATGCGAAATAATTAATATCTGCCGGAACCAGGACGTCCTAAAAAATCGAAACTCCTCCATGAACATAGAGGAGTTCCTTTTAACCCTTAAAACAACCAACATGAAAATTCTTACTATTATAACATCAGTAAAAACGCTTATTTGGTTGCCTCAGGACAGAAATCTTTTTAATCACCTAAGGAAAGTTCCAGGACTTCTTTCATATTCTTTACAAAATGGAATTCGATACCGTTAATAAAGTCGGCATTGATTTCGTCTATGTCCTTCTCATTTTGCCAACAGAGAATGATCTCCTTTAAGCCGGCACGCTTAGCGGCCAGGACCTTTTCTTTAATTCCTCCAACAGGCAACACTTGTCCACGCAATGTTATTTCGCCTGTCATACCGAGATATGGTTTTATTTTTTTCCCGGTAAATGCCGAGGCGATTGCAGCCAGCATGGTCACTCCTGCACTTGGACCGTCTTTAGGTACAGCGCCCTCGGGTACGTGTATATGAATGTTCTTTTTTTCAAACACCTTGGGATCAATACCGTATTTTTTTGCGTTCGATTGAAGGTAAGTCAGGGCTGTACTGGCACTTTCTTTCATTACATTCCCCAGGTTCCCGGTTAGCCGTAGCTCACCTTTGCCATCGCTTAGACTTGTTTCAATAAATAAAATATCACCTCCCACATAGGTATACGCAAGTCCAACGGCAACACCGGGCATATTTGCATTCTTGTACACGT
>DASYSW010000087.1:0-4308 GCA_036002905.1 Chitinophagaceae bacterium | reverse complement strand
TTTTCATAGGATATTGGATTTTAAAAGAGGGCCGATTTCTATCGGCCTTTGCGTTTTTCCGGGGTATAAAGACGATGCCCGCCTTGTTTTCAGAGCCTAAACTCCTCAGCACGCGGATTTTCTCCCAATAAGTTTTACTTTCATCCGTTATATTAAAAAGGATAATTATAAACCCGACTTGATGAAATTCCTGGTAAGATTAATCTGTACGGTACTTTTTTCTATTGTTTTTTTAAACGGCGTTAGTCAGAATTGGAAATTGGATAAGAACAAGGATGGAATAAAAGTCTACCTGGCTGAAAATCCAAAATCAAAATTCAAAAGTATAAAGGTTGAATGTACCCTTTTGGGAACGTATGACAAACTCATCGCTATTTTGACGGACATTGATCATTTGAAAGATTGGGTGTACAATACAAAGATGTCTTACCTTATCAAAAAACTTTCCCCTTACGATTTGTATTATTATACTGAAACGTCGATCCCATGGCCCATGGAGAATCGCGACGCAGTAGTACATTTAAAAATTTCCAGGGATAGTTTGCAGCGGTTTGTTAAAGTGACCTCCGTGAATGAGAACAGGTTTGTGCCTGAAAAGGAGGGAAAGGTCAGGGTTGTGCACTCATTGATTAATTGGTATGTTACGATGCCTACTGCAAAAACTATCAGCATCGTGTACACATTCGAGGCGGACCCTGGTGGAAATCTTCCTGCCTGGCTAGTCAACTCATTTGCAGACAAAGGACCTTACGAAAGCTTCAAAAAATTGGCGGAGTTATTGAAAAAATAACGGCGCTACTGTGTTTACCTTTGACAAATATGTCTTCTCCATTGAGATTTTTTTTTATAAAAATTCCTTATTAGCGAGTCATGGCAAAAAATTACCAGTTGGTTCTGAAAGTTGAGGAAAGAAATAAAACAGCCCAGGAGTCCGAGGCGGAAGGTGACATTTACAAAGCGATCCGATTCTATGAGCAAAATATCAGGGAGGACTATGCAGATAAATTTGCGTTTGAAAGATTGATGATCATTTACAGGCAACAAAAAGACTATAAGAACGAATTGCGGGTGATAAAACGGGGGATTGAAGTTTTCCAGGAGAGTTTTAAAGATCGTATAAAGCACTCACTGGCCAAACGTGTAAGCGATAAAAAGCTTGAACAACTAAGTAATGCGATCATCAAAATATCGGCGCAGAAAAAAGAAGAACTTCACTTTCCCGACCCGATAGATAAGTGGTTAAAAAGAAAAGAGATCGTTGAGAAAAAATTAAAAAGCAAACGATGATCAGATCAACGATTTGTCTCTTAGATATTCTGCGATCTGTACCGCGTTAGTAGCAGCACCCTTTCTTAGGTTATCAGAAACGATCCACATGTTCAGGGTTTTTGGCTGCGTCTCATCTCTTCTCAGTCTGCCTACAAATACTTCATCTTTTTCATGTGCATCCATTGGCATTGGGTATTTTTGATTGGCCGGATCATCAACCACCACCAGGCCCGGCGCTTTGCATAACAGCCTTTTCACTTCCTCAATGTCAAATTCATTTTCGAACTCTATATTCACGCTTTCACTGTGCCCGCCCATTACCGGGATACGAACCGTTGTCGCAGTGACACGTATTGAATCGTCCCTCATGATCTTTTTAGTTTCATTCACCATCTTCATTTCTTCCTTTGTATATCCGTTCTCCAAAAAAACATCTATCTGGGGAATGGCATTGAGATCGATCGGGTATTTATATGCCATAGTGTATTCACCGCCATTCACACCCTTTACCTGTTGTTCTCTTTCGGCTTTTAACTGGTCAACTGCTTTTTTACCGGTGCCTGTTACACTTTGATAAGTGCTGACAACAATTCTTTTGATGTTGTATTTTTTATGAAGTGGATTTAGCGCCACTACCATTTGTATTGTTGAGCAATTGGGATTAGCGATGATCTTGTCATTCTTTGTTAGCACATCTGCATTTATTTCAGGTACAACCAATTTTTTTGTAGGATCCATTCTCCATGCAGATGAATTATCAATTACGGTAATGCCGGCTTCTGCGAATTTGGGGGCCCACTCGAGTGAAGTGCCACCTCCTGCAGAAAAAATAGCCACATCGGGTTTAGCCGCAATCCCATCCGACATGCTTACCACCTTGTACTTTTTCCCGTTGAATTCTACCTCTTTGCCAACTGATCTTTCAGAGGCCACCGGAATGATCTCTGACACCGGGAAATTTCTCTCCGCCAATACCTGGAGCATTTTTGAACCAACAAGGCCGGTAGCGCCGACAACAGCTACTTTCATAAAATTTTTTTCTTTCTCCCCTTCGAAAGAGTTTCGAGTGTTTAGAAATCATTGTCCCTTAAGGGGAAGGGACAATAAAACAGGCCTTCCGGTTGGGAAGGCCTGTTATCTTTTATGGTTACATACATAACGCTACAAACCTTCCATCAGGAGTGTTTCTTTGTGCGCTTTGTATGTTTACAGTTTTGCATAACGAATCGCAAAAATAGAACGGTAAACTGTTTTGTCAAAATTTAAAAGCTCTTTTTTTGAAGAACCATCAAGATATTAACTTTATATAGTTAAACCATCTTGTGAAATGAAAGCTGCCAAAACTGGGTTGCTGTTTATCTTTTTACCCTTTCTTGCCCTTACTCAAAGCCGTTACGATATAGTTATTGACGAGATCTTGGCTGACCCCAGCCCGCAAATCGGCTTACCAAACAATGAATGGATCGAATTAAGAAACATAAGCAGGCAGTCCATTGATCTGCAGGGCTGGCGCCTTGGAGATGCCGGCGGACAAAGCGGGACAATGCCCGGGTTTATCCTACAACCGGACAGCCTGGTGATTCTTTGCAGCAGTAGTTCTTTAGCAGCAATGTCTGTTTTCGGGACCGCAATCTCTGTTACCGGTTTTCCTTCACTTGATAATGACGGTGATCAAATTTTTTTAACGGCTGCAAACGGCAGCATCATACACGCAGTGGCATATTCTGGGGCATGGTATCAGAACGAATTAAAAAAGGAAGGTGGATGGACACTGGAGATGATCGATACAAAGAATCCGTGCGGAGGATTCAGTAACTGGAAGGCAAGCACAGATGCGCAAGGTGGTACTCCCGGAAGAAAAAATTCTATTGATGCGATAAACGATGATCAAAGCGGGCCAAACTTGAAAAGTGCCTTTGCGCATGATGACCTCACAATCGTCGCTGTGTTTGACGAACCAGTTGATAGTTTGCAGGGGGCGACAGTTGGGAATTATCATATTGATAACGGTTTGTCGATCGTAAATGCAATAACAGTCGCCCCTGTATTTAACACAGTACAATTGAGTTTGAATGGAGCACTATCGCCCGGTATTATTTACAATCTCACCGCTAACAACGTGACAGATTGTAAGAGCAATGCAATTGGAACCGCAAATACCGCGAGGGTCGGCTTGCCTGTTGAACCATCTTCGTCAGATATTGTGGTCAACGAAATGCTTTTTAATCCAAAAAGTAATGGTTTTGATTACGTGGAGTTCTATAACGCGAGCAATAAAATTGTGGATGCATCAAAACTATATGCGGCCAATCGCAATAACAGCAATGCGATCAGCTCAATAAAACAAATTTCTTCCATCCCATTTTACATTTATCCGGGGGACTACCTGGTTATTACGGAGGATCTCGCCAGTCTAGAAATAAATTACCTGGTGCAAAACCCGGATGCAGTGGTTCAGTTGTCTTCTCTTCCTTCGTATCCCGATGATGAGGGTGATATCATATTATTGAATGGACAGGGTGATGTCATAGATGAGGTAAAATATAGTGATCACTGGCACTTTAAATTAATTGACAATCCCGACGGGGTGTCGTTGGAAAGAATAGATCCTTCCGGTCCATCCCAGGACGCAGTTAACTGGCATAGTGCCGCTTCGACGGCTGGTTATGGCACACCTTCTTACCAAAATTCTCAGTATAAAAAAACACAACCAATTGATGCTACCATCGAAGTCACACCAAAAATTTTTAGTCCTGATAATGACGGGCACGATGATGTTGCTACTATTCAATACAAGCTGGCCGACCCGGGATATGTTGCTAACATAACGATCTATGATGCACACGGACGACCTGTCCGTTATCTTGTGAAGAATGGAACATTAGGATCAGGCGGTCAATGGAATTGGGATGGCCTTGATGAAAAGGGTAACAAACTTCCGATCGGCACTTATATTATCTACACTGAAATTTTTAATCTTCAGGCAAAAAAGCAACATTTTAAAAATACTATCGTATTGGCAAGAAAGTTAGGTTAATG
>DASYSW010000086.1:0-4306 GCA_036002905.1 Chitinophagaceae bacterium | reverse complement strand
TTTCATGCATTTCGCGAAAGGGAAATGATCAACGATATCATGGAAGAAACCTGCGGCGCCCGCTTAACGATGAATTATATGGTGCCGGGTGGAGTGATGATTGACATCCATCCGAATTTTCAGCGCAGGGTAAAAGAGTTTATCACTCATTTCAAAAACAAGATCGGCGAATATGATGACCTTGTAACGGGGAATGTAATATTTCAAAATCGAATGAAAGGCGTCGGGTATATTTCAAAAGAAGATGCTATCTCTTATGGAATGACCGGGCCTTCTGCAAGAGGAAGTGGCGTTCCATGCGACATCCGGAAATTATATCCTTACGAGGTATATGATAAAGTTCAGTTTGATGAGATCATTGAAACGGCTGGCGACAGCTTTGCAAGATACATTGTGCGGATGAAGGAAATGCGCCAGTCATTGTCGATCATCGAGCAGCTGATCGATAATATTCCTGAGGGCGATTTCCAGGCGAAGACAAAAGCCGTGCTGAAATTACCGAAGGGAGAATTTTATTCAAGGATCGAAACGGCGCGCGGTGAATTTGGAGTCTATATAGTAAGTGAAGGAGGCACAACACCGTACCGAATAAAATTTCGTTCACCAGGATTTTCAAACCTGAGCGCATTGGATCATATGGCGAGAGGAGGAAAGATCGGTGACCTGATCGCGATGATGGGAACATTGGATCTGGTGATACCAGATATTGACAGGTAGAGCCCACCCAAACCCTCCCGAAGGGAGGGCTTGGCAAAAAGACTTAAGGATGATCAAAAAAATATTTTTCAATTTTAAAACTTTTGACTCCTTCCCTTTGGGAAGGCAGATTAGTAAATTTTCAAACTAAATGACTTTGGGATGGGCTTCAGCTTCGAAAACATATCGCGTACTATTGACACATGGTTGTATGATACATTCAGCCCCACCACTGCTATGCTGATCGAATTCCTGATCATTGCCATTTGCATAATTGGATTGTTTGCTGTCCTCGGCTTAGTGCTGATCATGATGGAACGAAAAGTTTCAGCGTGGATGCAGGTACGTCTTGGCCCCAACCGTGTCGGCCCGGGAGGAATGTTCCAGACTGTTGCAGATACAATGAAGTTGATCGTAAAAGAAGGAATGACCCCAAACAATGTCGACAGGTTTCTTTTCAACCTGGCGCCATTTATTGTGATGATCGTTTCAATGGTGATTCTCGCACCGCTCATGTTTGCAAAAAATTTCCAGATCTGGGATATAAATATTGGCGTATTATTCATGACCGCAGTGTCGTCTGTTTCTGTGATCGGCATCTTAATGGCAGGCTGGGCCAGTAATAATAAATATTCGTTACTGGGAGCCATGCGTAGCGGCGCACAAATTGTTAGCTATGAATTATCGGCGGGCCTTTCAGTGCTTGCGATCGTTGTTCTTACCGGCAGCCTGAAAATTTCTGACATCATCAATTCCCAGGAAAATGGGTGGTGGATATTTAAGGGCCATATCCCGGCGATCATTGCGTTTGTTATTTTTATTATTGCAGTAACCGCGGAAACGAACAGAGCGCCATTTGATCTTGCGGAGGCGGAGTCTGAATTGACAGCTGGGTTCCATACGGAGTATTCCGGAATGAAGTTCGCTTTATTCTTTTTGGCTGAATATGTAAATGTGTTTATCGTGTGCGCTATCGGTGCAACTTTGTTTTTGGGCGGATGGATGCCACTTCATTTTGGTACAGCCAATAAATTCAATGAAGTGATGGACTATATTCCATCATCTATCTGGTTTTTTGGAAAAACCTTTTTCCTGATTTTCGTGATCATGTGGTTCCGGTGGACATTCCCGAGGTTAAGAATCGATCAATTGTTAAATCTTGAATGGAAATACTTGCTGCCCATCAGTATGTTTAATTTATTACTGGTAACAGTCATTGCAATTTTGAATTGGCATTTTTAGCCCCATCCCCTGAAGGGGAGTAAAGGCAATATCTTATTTAGAAAATGAAACGTGAAAAAAATAGTGAAATATAAAATTCCCCTTTAGGGGATAGGGGTATGTTTTTAAGAGATTACATAAAGGATGTTTTTGGAGCTGTTCGTTCTTCTTTGAAAGGAATGAAGCTGACCGGCTATTATGCATTGCATCACAAAAAGGAAAAGATCACACAGCAATATCCTGACAACAGGGATGAATTGGTTTTACCTGAACGTTTTCGGGGTGAAGTAGTGATGCTGCACGATGAAAATAATGAGCATGCCTGCACAGGTTGCACGGCTTGTGAGCTGGCCTGTCCAAATGCAACGATCAAGATCATTACGAAGTTTGACATTACACCCGAGGGAAAAAAGAAAAAAGCATTGGACACATTTGTGTATCATCTCGAATTATGCACAATGTGTAATTTATGTATCGAGGCCTGCCCGACGAATGCGATAAAAATGGCGCAGACATTTGAGCACAGTGTATTCGATAGAAGTAAATTGACGAAAGTTTTGAATAAACCTGGATCTAAGATTCGCGAAGGCGTCGAATGATATTTTCGATTTTGGATTTAGGATTTTTGATTTTATAAGGCTCGAGAGAGAATTAATTGTTGAAATGCTTAATTACAAAAGTTGAAATAAAAACGAAAGCCCGGCCTCCCTCTCCTTTGGAGAGGGGAATGAGGGTGAGGCCTAATGAGTGCATCTGCCATCATATTCTACATCATCTCTGCATTTATTTTAGGAGCAGGACTTCTTGCCATGACGACAACAAAGATCTTTCGCTCGGCTATCTGGCTGCTATTCTCTCTCATCGGGGTTGCCGCGTTATATTTCTGGCTGGAGGTTGAGTTCATTGCGGCTGTGCAAATAATCGTTTACGTGGGGGGGATTGTGGTGCTTATCATTTTCTCCATTTTTCTTACGCAGCAGTCAGGCAGTGAAATGCCAAAACAACCATTGAAACGAATTATTGCTTCTTCATTAGCTGTGTTATTTGGTTTCGGGCTAACCTTTTTACAGATATGGAAATATAATTTTCAACCATCAACAAAAAGTTTTGATTGGTCCGTCGCAAAAATTGGATCCCAAATGCTTGGTACAAAAGCCGGCGGTTATGCCTTGCCTTTTGAGGTAGTGAGTATGCTGTTATTAGCCGCCATGATCGGTTGTATCGTCATTGCGATGAAGGCCCCTCGTTCTGCAACAAATGGAACGGCAAAACAAGAAGAAATAGAAACAATAGAGGACGCTTCTGAAGAAGAGATCACAATAAATGAAATCACGGGAACATGAGTGAAGTGCCTATGTCACATATTTTATTTATAAGCACAGCCTTATTTTTTATCGGCATGTACGGATTGTTTACGCGCCGTAATATGATCACTATGCTGATGGCTATTGAACTTATTCTCAATAGTGTGAATATCAATTTTGTTGTGTTCAATAAATACCTGTATCCTGAAAAATTGGATGGAATTTTCTTTACCATTTTTATCATCACCATTGCGGCAGCTGAAGCTGCAATTGCAATTGCTATCATCATCAATCTTTACCGGAGTCATCGATCGATTGATGTTGAAAAAGCCAGTGAAATGAAATGGTGAATGATCAATGGTGAGTGGTGAACGGTGAGTAGGTAGTTCCTAAATGCGTTAGTTCTTCAAAAAAGTACATTCCCTGGGTGAGGCTTATGAATTATTCGTCCTACATAGCGTTGATTCCTTTATTGCCACTCGCAAGTTTTGTGATATTGGGTTTATTTGGAAAAAAATATTTGAAAAACTTTTCCGGCATCATTGGCTGTCTTGTTCTTTTAGCGTCGACAGTATTGTCCTTATATGCAGCGTATCATTATTTTTTTGTCGATGGCAAAATAAATGACAGCTATCAAACACTGATCCCGGTAAAGTATACCTGGCTTAGCTTCTCCGATTCGTTGTCCATTGACATGGGGATCATCCTTGACCCAATCTCTGTGATGATGCTTGTGGTTGTGACCTTTGTTTCGCTAATGGTCCACATTTTCAGCCTGGGGTACATGAAGGGAGAAGAGCGGTTTGGCATTTATTACTCTTTCCTTTCTTTATTTACGTTTTCAATGCTTGGGTTGGTGGTTGCATCCAACATTTTCCAGATCTATATTTTCTGGGAACTGGTTGGCGTATCGTCTTATCTGTTGATCGGTTTTTATTATGATCGTCCGTCTGCTGTCGCGGCTTCTAAAAAAGCATTTATCGTCACCCGTTTCGCCGACCTGGGATTTCTGATTGGAATTTTGATCTTGGGTTTTCAAGCCGAAACGCTTGACTTCAATACACTCATTCAGCGATTGACCGATG
>DASYSW010000085.1:0-10461 GCA_036002905.1 Chitinophagaceae bacterium | reverse complement strand
TACGCGATGATGATATTCCGCAGTATGTGGAAGATGGGGTCGCCGATATCGGCATCGTGGGCCAGAATGTTCTATATGAAAAAAGCAAGGAGGCCGAAGTCATAGAAAAGCTTGGATTTGGCAGATGCAGGTTGGCGCTTGCTATTAATAAGAACGAGGAATATATAGCAAACTATTTGCAGGGGAAAAAGATAGCCACCAGCTACCCGGTGTTACTTCAAAAATATCTTGATGAAAATAAAATTACTGCGGAGATACACGAGATAAGTGGTTCGGTGGAGATTGCCCCGGGTATCGGGCTTGCCGATGTGATCTGCGACCTGGTCAGCAGTGGCTCGACTTTGTTTATGAATGGCTTGAAGGAAGTGGAAACTGTTTTAGAATCCCAGGCGGTACTCGTCAGGAATAAAAACTTGAATGATGAACAATTGAAATGGGTTGATAAATTATTGTTCCGCATCCGTTCGGTAAAGAAGGCAAAGAGAAATAAATACATTCTCCTGAATGCACCCAATGATCAACTTTCAAAAATATTTGAATTGCTGCCCGGGATGAGAAGCCCAACCGTGCTGCCCTTGGCTGAAGAAGGATGGAGCAGTGTTCACAGCGTGCTGAGTGAAGATGAATTCTGGGAAAAGATCGAACAATTAAAGGCCGCGGGAGCGCAGGGGATATTGGTAGTACCCATCGAGAAAATGATTATTTAGCACGAATGACACGAATTCATGCGAATTACACGAATTAAACGAATGAAGATGCAGACAATTAAATATCCTGATAAGAAAGATTGGGGAGAAATATTGAAGAGACCTTCAATTGATTCTTCGTCGCTGGAAGAGACCGTGAAGAGCATTTTAGATGACGTAAAAGCAAATGGCGATGAAGCCGTGCGAAAATTCACTTTGCAATTTGACAAAGCTGATATCAGCGAGCTGCGTGTGGGTGATGCTGAAATTGGCGAAGCTGAGAGATCACTACGTACGGAATTAAAGCAGGCGATCCTCGGGGCAAAAAACAATATTGAAAAATTCCACGCAGCACAGTTAAAGGATATTGAATTTGTTGAAATCATGCCTGGTGTACAATGCTGGCGGAGGCCAGTGCCTATTGAAAAAGTAGGATTATATATCCCGGGCGGAAGTGCACCATTATTTTCTACCATTTTAATGTTGGCCATACCCGCGAGACTTGCAGGTTGCAAGGAGATCGTCTTGTGTTCGCCTCCAAATACACAAGGCCAATTGAATCCTGCGATTTTATTTACGGCTGGAATTTCGGGTGTCACAAAAATTTTCCGGGTTGGAGGAGTACAGGCAGTTGGCGCCATGAGTTATGGAACCACGTCCATTCCCAAAGTGTACAAGATATTTGGACCGGGCAACCAGTATGTAACCTGCGCGAAACAACTTGTGCAAAAACAGGGAGTGGCGATCGATCTTCCTGCCGGACCAAGTGAAGTAGCCGTTTATGGTGATGAAACTGCAAATCCTTCATTTGTTGCAGCGGACCTTTTGAGCCAGGCGGAACATGGGATCGATTCGCAGGTCCTACTGATTACTGACCACTCTTTACTCATTGATGCAGTCATAAAAGAAATAGACAACCAAATTGTTGAATTGCCAAGAAAAAATATCGCAATAAAAGCCCTGGAAAACAGCAAATGTGTTTTGGTGAAAAATAAAATAGAGGCGATTGATCTTTTAAATGAATATGCACCCGAACATTTAATACTTTCTTGCGCTGATGCAGACGATCTTGCGCAAAAAATAACAAATGCGGGGTCAGTGTTTCTTGGTCATTATTCTCCGGAAAGCGCCGGCGACTATGCAAGCGGGACCAATCATACATTACCAACCAACGGCTATGCAAAATCGTATAGCGGTGTAAGCGCAGATAGTTTTGTGAAGAAAATTACTTTTCAAAAATTAAGTGAAGAAGGATTAAAAAATATTGCACGGACGGTGGAGTTGATGGCTGAGGCAGAGGGGTTGATGGCCCATGCGAGGGCAGTTAAAATAAGAAGACAGAATTTAGAAAACAGAAGTTAGAATGAAACCTTTATATGGCAACTCAGACTTTTAAACAACTATTGGTTTGGCAAAAGGCCCATGAATTTGTGCTTGCTGTTTACAAATACACAAATTCTTTTCCCAAAGCTGAAATCTATGGATTGACTTCCCAATTTAAAAGGGCAGCTATATCTATTGCTGCGAATATCGCGAAAGGTTATAAGAAAAAAGGCAAAGCGGACAAGGCTCGACTAATGAATATTGCGCAAGGTTCATTTGAAGAATGCCGTTACTATCTTATCCTGGCAACTGATCTTGGATACGGCGAGAATTCGTTTCTGATAAACCTCCTGGATGAGATCGGTACGATGCTTCAATCATATATTTCTAAAATTCTAACTTCCAACTCCTAACTTCTAACTTCTATATTCTGTGTTCGATCTCAACTTACTAATAAGAGAAAATGTAAAAAAACTCACGCCCTATTCATCGGCCCGCGATGATTTTAAAGGAGAGGCAAAAATATTTTTGGATGCGAATGAAAATAGCCTTGGCTCACCGCTTACCAAATGGTATAATCGTTATCCTGACCCGCATCAACAAAAAATAAAAGAAAAGCTAAGTGAGATCAAGGGAGTGCCTGTTGAAAATATTTTCCTCGGAAACGGCAGCGATGAATGCATTGATATCTTGCAGAGAGCTTTTTGTGAACCTGCCATTGACAACATTATTATTTGCCCGCCCACTTACGGCATGTACGAGGTTTGCGCTAACGTGAACAATGTACAGGTAAAGAAAGTCAATCTTACGAGAGAATTTCAACTAGACCTTGAAGCGATTGAAAATGCCATCGACGAGAATACGAAGATGATCTTTCTTTGCTCGCCCAACAATCCAACCGCAAACTCATTGTATCATGACGACATTGAGGCCATCCTGAATAATTATTTTGGACTGGTTGTTATCGATGAAGCTTATATAAATTTTTCGCGGCAGAAATCATTTAGCGTCCGGTTGAATGAATATCCAAACCTCGTGGTGATGCAAACCTTGTCAAAGGCATGGGGCCTGGCAGCATTGCGCGTAGGCATTACTCTGGCGTCGGAGGAGATTGTCTCCATTATGAATAAGATCAAACCTCCTTACAATATTGGCCAGGCTTCGCAGGAACTGACCTTGCGGGCATTGGATGAGGTTGACCAGGTAAATGAAATGATCAGGGAGATCATAAAAGAAAGGGAGGTTTTAGCATCCGCTTTAGTAAATTTATCATCCGTAGAGAAAGTTTATCCCTCTGATGCAAATTTTTTATTGATAAAAATGGATGATGCAGTAGCTGTTTATAAAAAACTACTGGCTATGGGGATCGTGGTGAGGGACAGGAGCAAAGTGGACTTGTGTGAAGGTTGTTTGCGCATTACGGTGGGAACAAAAGAAGAAAATCAAACTCTGTTAGATACACTCGCTACCATTACTTAATTTCTTCAATCATTTCAAAAAAAGATTTATGAAAAAGATTCTTTCGTACGGTATGTCGATTTCAGCGCTGATGACGATCATCATTGCCTGTGGCAGCAATGAAACCAAAAGCTCTGAGGAAAAAAAGGATACCGCAAAGGCTACTGCAGAAAAAAAAGATAGTGTCGTTGATGAATCAGATAAACCTCCCGTCTCGAATGATGTGCAATTAAAGTTACCGACCGGCTTTACAGCTGTCGAAGTAACTCCGGGAATCGGAGTAGCTCGTCACCTTGTGGTGACCAGCAACGGCGTCATTTATGTAAAAATGTCAAAAGCTGATGGAAATAAAGGCATCATGGAACTAAAAGATAAAAACGGTGATGGTATTGCGGATGAAACAACAAGCTTTGGCGATTATGGAGGTACCGGGATTGCTATTAAGAATGGTTACCTATATGCTTCTTCCAACTCTGAGATATTTCGCTACAAGCTGAATGAAAATAACGAAGTGACAGATCCTAACAAACCCGAAAAGATTGTAACTGGTCTTGCAGATCACGGTCAGCACAATTCTAAGTCTATAGCATTGGATGATGCCGGGAATATTTATGTCAACATTGGTGCTTACTCCAATGCCTGCCAGGTCCAGGACCGCACAAAGGGCTCACCCGGCCAGGATCCTTGCCCGATTCTGAATGATGCGGGTGGTATCTGGCAATTCAAAGCTGGTAAATTGAATCAATCATACAAAGAAGGTGTTCGTTATTGCACCGGTATTCGTAACATAGTTGGGCTTGATTGGAACAAACAGCAGAAGCAATTGTATGCGATGCAGCATGGCCGTGACCAGTTGAATGAATTTTACCCTGAGTTGTATAATGAAAGCCAGAGCTCCGAGTTGCCCGCCGAAGAAATGTTGCTTGTAAAGAAAGGCTCAAACTTTGGCTGGCCTTATTGCTATTTCGATCAGGTCCAAAACAAAAAAATCCTCGGACCAGAGTATGGTGGCGACGCAAAAAAACAGGGACGTTGCGCCGGCGTTGATGCACCCGTAATGGGCTTCCCGGGCCATTGGGCACCAAACGCTTTGTTGTTTTATACCGGTTCACAATTCCCCGAACATTATCGCAACGGTGCGTTTATTTGTTTCCATGGATCGTGGAACCGCGACAAGAAGCAGGCAGGATTTTTTGTAGCCTATGTTCCATTTAAAAATGGAAAACCTTCCGGCAATTATGAAACGTTTGCCGATGGATTTACTGGCGCGACTGAATTAAAGGGACCCGGACAAGCAAAGCACCGTCCAATGGGATTAGCGATCGGACCCGATGGTTCATTGTATATCTCGGACGATGTCAAAGGAACGATCTGGAAAATTGTTTATAAAGGATAAAACATTTTTTTAGCAAGCAATAGAATTACTGTCGACGTCTGTTGTGTCACTCACTTCTACGTTCGGTAATTCTATTGAACTTTTATTCTAATCAGAAATGGGTACAACTACTGAAGAAAACTTTCAAAACTCCCCTTTAGGGGATGGGGGCACGACTGGGGGCAAGCGCATCCTCTTCATCGACCGCGACGGCACTTTGATCAAAGAAGCTCCTCCTTCTTACCAAATAGACTCATGGGAGAAACTGGAGTTTTATCCCGATGTATTCAGATACATGAGCAGGATCGCGGAAGAGCTGGACTATGTATTGATCATGGTCAGCAACCAGGATGGCCTTGGCACTCCTTCATTTCCTGCTGAAAACTTCTGGCCCATTCACCAGCATGTCATCAAGAGTTTCGAGAATGAAGGTGTGAGCTTCCATGCTACGCATATTGATAAAAGTTTTCCAGAAGAACATTCTCCCAATCGTAAACCCGGCATTGGAATGTTCACCCAGTACCTCAACACGCCGGCCTATGACATTCCCAACTCGTTTGTGATCGGTGATCGCGTCACTGATGTACAACTCGCAAAAAATTTAGGATGCAAAGTTCTTTGGCTAAACAATGAGTCGGGATTAGGTGGGACGGAAGTAAAAGATAGCATCAGCGATTTGAAGAAAGTCGTTGCCCTCGAAACCCATAATTGGGAAGATATTTATAATTTTCTCAAACTTGGCCTTCGCAAAGTAGCTCATGATCGAAATACAAACGAGACTAAAATACATATTGAATTAAATCTTGACGGCAATTGTAATTCAACAATTTCGACCGGCCTTGGCTTCTTTGATCATATGCTCGAGCAGATCTCAAGGCATGGAAAAATGGATCTTACGATTCAAGCGAAAGGTGATCTAGAAATTGATGAACATCACACCATCGAAGACACGGGCATTGCCTTAGGCGAAGCGTTTGCCAGGGCCCTGGCTGATAAAAAAGGAATCGAGCGGTATGGCTTTGCCCTGCCGATGGATGATGCAGATGCCAAAGTATTGCTCGATTTTGGGGGTCGCAACTGGATCGTTTGGAATGCTGAGTTTTCGCGTGAGAAAATAGGGGAGATGCCAACCGAAATGTTCTTTCATTTTTTTAAGTCTTTCTCAGACGCAGCAAAATGCAACCTGAATATTGAATGCCATGGTGACAATGAGCATCATAAAATTGAAGCGATCTTCAAAGCGTTTGCAAAAGCGATCCGCATGGCTGTTAAAAGAGATCCGCTGAGTAATTATTTACCATCAACAAAAGGAGTCCTGTAATTATTATAAGGAATTGCGGAGCGTGAGTTTAAATGGGACTTCGAGATGCTCCCTTCGATTTTCCAGAATCAGGCAGGCTGCCATTTTCCCCATCTCTGCGAAATTCGTCGATATCGTAGTAATGCCATTCAAAATAATTTTTTTTATCGGCGTCTCATTATAAGAAATGATACCAATGTCTTCACCGGCTATCAAATTCAATTGCATCAGGCGTTCGATCAGGTTGACAAGATCGTCTTCCATCACAGTAATGTAGGCTTCCCCGGGATTTATCTTTTCGTTTTCAATACTGTTGATCACTTTATAAGCAAATGCATAATCCTGGCAATACCGGCCAAAGCCATCAACGATCTCAATAGGGCAGTAACTGTTCTTTGGAAAAATGATCTTTATCGTGTGGTATTTATTCAACCTTTCACTTGCCTGCCGCAATGCTTCGTATATGTCTTTCGAAAAATTTTCATAGACCGACGCATACTCATCGGTCAGCCCTTCGATTTCCTTATCGAGCAGTACCAGTTTCTCTTTCGGAATCGAATTGATGATCTCATGCACCTTTTCGCCTCCTTCAATAAAATGCGGGATGATCACATAATGAGAGTAGTCTTCTTTTTTACCGGACAACAATTTTCGAAACAGCAAAAAATCATTGTTGTAAATGTAAAAATCTATGGCCGCCTTTTCGCCCAGGGTTGCTGTAAACGCATCGTAGATGATTTTCTTGTGAGCACTCAGCTTATTGAACAGTAAAAAAATTTTCAGAGGCTGGTTAAATTCAGTTCTTGCAATAAAATAGCCTTTGCCCGGCACCGAACCAATAATCCCCATCTTCTTCAATTGCCGGTATGCCCGTTCTGCAGTGTCCCTCGATATCTCAAGCTCATAGCTGATGTCATTGATTGATGGCAGAATATAGTTCTGTTGAATATTTCCTGAATTGACACCTTTAATGATCGAATTCGTCAGTTGTAAATATTTCGGAGTAACTGATTGCTCATCGATAGTGATATACCTGTAAATATTTTCAGATGGCATTCAACCAATCGTTTAAGCAAACCTAGTCTTTTTCAAAGCATCAGGCATCGAAGGAGGTCAATAAGCTTTCTTTTTATATTTCGTTGTTCTCGCGTCATTGATCACACCTTTCCAGTTAAGACCATAAGCAAAATCATATACATGTCCTTCACTGTCTTTGTACGGTTGCATGTCTAATGGCACATCTTCTTTTTGTGTCTCCACTGTATGCATGTCGGCAGGCATCTGCAATGGCAGCAAACCTGACGGTTCAGTTGCGCCGGAGAGAATATCCATCATTGCCTGGTCCTGTACTCCAAAGGAAACAACCAGCCCTTCGATCTTTGATTCAAATTCTGCAACGACTGCAGGATTCGATAAGGCCATGCACACGATCACAGGTTTTCCACTCATAGCCGCCTTTGTATCGAGTATTGAATTCAGGTCAGTTACGTTAGTAGCGGTTATTGTTTTTCCCTTATAAGAACGATTGGTAATCGTTGGATCCACAACCGGATCGCCGGCAGCAATGCTTTGCTCTCTTGCGTCTGTTGCAGTATAAGCACCATATTGCAGGCTGATGGGCACATAACCATTTCCACCGTTTTGGCGGTCCTCTTTGCTATATCCAACACCACCGTTCGGACTTTTTACAAATACAATAGCAAGATCTGCTTTTGAAGGATCATCCGTTACATTGAAATATTTTTTTACAATATCCATGTTCACCGGATATTCAATTCGCTCAGGTGTTACGTTCCCAAACCAGTCTCTCGCTGCGGGCACAGTACGCTTCGGGATATATACCGTTTTTGTTTTTGCCAGCGGAAGTATATTGCCTTTGTTCTTCAACAAAACAATTGATTTTAGTTGCGCGTCATATCCCGCTTTCATGAAATCAGCATTGCCAACGATCTTCGTCGATTCATTCGGATCGATGTAAGGGTTTTCAAACAAGCCTGCCTGGAAAATATTACGGAGCAAACGCACGGCCGACTGTTCGAACCGCTCACGCATAAATGCTTCCCCATCTTCTTTGATACCCATTTGATAAGCGTCTAATATCGGTCTTGCCACATTATTGCCGCCGAATTGATCCACGCCTGCCATCAGTATTTTATAATGCCTTTCGGCAAGCGACAATTTTTCAACACCCCATGACTTACCCGCGAAGATATCCGGTGTCTTTCCTTCATCAGCAGTAATTGCCCAGTCGGTACAAACCACACCATCATAGCCATATTTTTTTCGAAGAAGGTCAGTGATGATGTATTTGCTGTAACTATTGCCGACATTCTCTCCATTCTTTGTATCCTGGTTATAGGAGATAGTGTAATACGGCATCACGGCTGCCGCGTGTTTTGTTTTATTATTCAGTTTGAATGCGCCGTCAACAAATGGTGTGAGTTGTGTCTGGAAAGCATTGCCGGGATAAACTGCAAATTTACCATAAGCAAAATGTGCATCGCGACCGCCCTCTTCCGGTCCGCCGCTTGGCCAATGCTTTACCATCGCATTCACGCTGTGATAACCCCAACCGTCTCTAATTTCAGAAGAACCGGTTGAAGTTTGAAATCCGTCGACATAAGCTCTTGCCATGTCTGAAGCCAGCTGAGGATCTTCACCAAATGTTCCGTTGAACCTGCTCCAGCGTGGCTCAGTAGCCAGGTCAACTTGTGGTGATAGTGCAGTGGAAATTCCCAGTGCCCTGTATTCCTGCGCAGCGATATGTCCGAAATTTAGAACGAGGGAGGGATCGAATGTTGCCGCCATGCCGATTGATTCAGGCCACATTGAAATGGTTCCTCCCGAACCGATATTATATTCGGCATTCGCGACAACACCATTACGCGGATCAGAACTGTTATTTGCGGGAACACCCAGGCCGATACCTTCCACGAATGCCTGCACATTGTTGTTCCATTTTGCTGCCACTGCAGGGTTCATCACCCGTGTTATCAGCACATGCCGAAGGTTATCATCTTTTAAAAATTTCTTTTGCTGATCACTGATGTCATAAGGTTGCATACCACTTGAATCAATTGGCTTGCCATTGTAAGTGCCTGCACCAAATCCTCTTGGATTTGCGGGTATTGCCTGGTGCGCGCTGTATAACATGAGGCCTGCGATTTGCTCCACGCTCATTTTACTGGCAAGATCCTTTGCTCTTGTATCAACGGGCAAGCGCCAATCTTCATATGGATCGAGTTTACCATTCTTATTGAGATCTTTGAAATGGAGACGATTTATAGTAAGAATATTTACTCCTGAAGAAGGTGAGTAACCCAACGTTGGTCCGTTTGTATTGGTAACCGTCTTGAAATCCGTTCCGGACTGGCTTTGTGTAAAGCCGTTAATTGCTGTGACAAACAAAACAAGCATGCAACTGCTGATTCTCATAAAATGGAAATGTCTCATAATCGAACATTAAAGCGGTAAAGGATAAACAATTTTTCTGAGTATCCGCGTACACAAACTTCGGTCTTCGTGCGTTGTCACAATTCCTGAAATTATTTTAACCATATAATGCACACAAGACTTAAATGCCTTTATGTCTTGTGTGGTTTATTAACATTTGAAGTAAATAAATTGCTCCTCGACACTAGGCATTTGGAAAACGAGTTTGGTTTATATACCCGGATAGTCATTTATGATTGCGTTGAAATTACGCAATGTTTTGTCAGGATAGTGTACCATCTCCCCGGAAAATCTTTTCTGCTATGATAATGCGACGACAACCGAAAATCCGGCGACGGAAATCAAAAATGATGCGACAAAAATGTTTCTACGTTGTTTTTACTTTTTTGAAGCATGATGGCTCATGACAGTTGAACTTTTTCATACTTTTATTTTTACTTCTTAAACACGCCATAATGAAAAAACTTCTTTCTCTTTTTGGCCTACTGCTGCACACGATCATTTCTTTTTCACAGGCAAATAGTTCAAGCGATATTTTGTATAAAGGTTTCGTAACGCCTCCCAACACTGCAAGGCCGCGTGTGTGGTGGCACTGGATGAATGGAAATATCACTAAAGATGGTATTCGAAAAGATCTCGAATGGATGTCCCGGTCCGGCATTGGCGGTTTCCAGAATTTTGATGCAGGTCTCACTACACCGCAGATCGTTAAAAAACGGCTGATCTACATGACACCCGAGTGGAAAGATGCTTTTCGCTTTGCAACGCGGCTTGCTGACTCTCTTCATTTAGAAATGGCGATCGCAGGATCCCCTGGCTGGAGTGAAAGTGGTGGACCCTGGGTGCCTGCAAAAGAGGGCATGAAA
>DASYSW010000084.1:0-12093 GCA_036002905.1 Chitinophagaceae bacterium | reverse complement strand
TGAAGTCGTTGAATGTCGGAACCATTTGACCACTGTATACATTGTCATAAACACCGCCATTGTTTTTGCTACCCTGATCGTCAGAAAATTTAGCGACAAGACTGTCAAAATTTGCCCCATTCTTTATAGCGAGTTGAATGCTGTCGACAAGTTTTTTTGCGGTTGAGTCTTCACGAACAAACTGACCTTGTTCTTGTGTAGCAATGAGGATATGCCTTACTTTTACCGTATCGGGCCAGGATTTCACGTCGATAACTTTAGCCAACACATAATTGTCTTTATCAACATACGGTCCATAAATTCCGCCAATCGGTGTCTTAAATATTGAATCTTTATCAGGAACCTGGATCTTGTTTTTGCTAACATAGCTGTCATAGTAGTTCAGCTCCGAATTTGCTTTTATGAAATCCGCAATATTCTTAGTGGTGTCTAAAGCGGTCTTTAATGAAAGCACGTTCTTTTTTGTGGCGGCGCTGTCTGCAGCACTTGGTGCCGCGCTGAATAAAACATATTGTATCGCCCTGGTTTCATCTTCCGCTTTATAAAGGTCTTTATGCTTGTTTATGTAGTCTTGAATTTCGTTGTCGCTGACAGCAACTTCCTTTGCGCTATCGGAGATGATGCTGGTGGGAATGCTTACATAAGAAATCTTTCCCAACAGGCTATTATCGGTATTCTGCTTTTCAAAAAGCCATTTTGGATAATGAATCGTTCCCGCCACAAGCCCCTCGTATTTTTCTGTAAGCCGGGCCTTCTCAATTGCATCCAATAAAAGATTCAGCTGGTCCTTTTGATCTTTATTTTTTCCTCTTCTGATTGAATTGATCAATTGACGAACGCTATTCGGATCATATTCTCCAGTCTGTGGATTCCCGAGGTATTGCCTTGCCAGCTGATGAGGATCTGTATAGAGCATGTCGGCAAATTCCTTTTTACCAACGCTTAGTCCCAACCTGTTGAATTCGTCGTTTAGCAGGATCTGGTCCACCTGCTGCTTCCACAAAGCAGCAATGATCTGCTGTCTTCCCTCTTCCCCAAGAGATCCTTGCTGTTGCTGGCTCTGTTCCTGCATTTGTACCTTTTTCTCAAATTCCAGCTCATCGATCTTCTGCCCGTTGACAGAACCGAGGGTGGTAGAGCCTCCGTTAAACAAACTTCTTCCCCGCCCCGATATATAGTCAATCAAAATAAAACCCACTAGGGCTACGGCTACAGCAATGACCGCAAGTCTTGCATACTTATCGCGGATCGTTTGAATTATCGACATATTAGTATATAGATTAAAAACCTCCAAAGCCCTGCTTTGAAGGATGGCAAAAATAGGGTAATTCTCTATAAAATGCTATATCGCAAGGCCCTATTGACAGTGAAAAAACCGATAATTGTGGAGGTGCGGCAATCTTGTAAAATGGCCATTTCTAATTTGAATTTGTCTTTTCCCCTACCGACGTGGAGGTTTTTCTCCCCATTACGCTGTTAATCTGGATCAATACCGGTGAATAACCCCGTGTGAAACGTGGATATGAAACAGAATTACCGGGCTTGAAATCGGTTCGATTTTGGTTTTTCTGAGAATCAGGGTAATCATTCACTAAATATCAAAGGCTCATTAACACTAACAATTGTTTATTGGGCGAATAATATTTTCCATCTCTTCCTTTCCACATCTGTGTGGATTTCGCCAATAAAGCAAGACCAATGCAATTTGCTTTTGTGAATTACGTGACGACACCTGTGTATAACCACAAGTTGGTAATTTTGTATTTGTGGATTTGAAATTGTTTTACACTTATTCACACGTATAATAGTAATAGACTTTTTATAAAAATATTATTGTATTAATATTATTAGTTCTTAAAGAGGCGCGGTCAAAAAATGTTTTGAAAAACAGGTTCAGTTGTTGGAATATTGTTGTCCAAAAATTTTCTTCAATGGAAGCAGAAATATTAGAAATGGCGAAGGCGGATGTAGAAAAAGCAGGGTTTCTTGACATAGAGCTCGATCCTACACTTGACCTCTTTGCGGAAATAGAGAAATTGAAAAAAGAAAAAAACGCTATTCTGCTGGCTCATTACTACCAGGAGCCGGATATACAGGATGTTGCGGATTATATCGGTGACAGCCTGGGTTTAGCTCAGCAAGCCGAAAAAACAAACGCGGATATGATCGTGTTTGCCGGCGTTCACTTTATGGCTGAAACAGCAAAAATTCTGAATCCCACGAAGAAGGTTGTGATACCTGATCTGAAGGCGGGTTGCTCTTTGAGTGATAGTTGCCCTCCGCCTCTTTTCAAAAAATTCAAAGAACAGCATCCAGATCATGTGGTAGTAAGCTATATCAACTGCAGCGCAGGGATAAAAGCGCTAAGCGATGTGATATGCACCAGTAGCAATGCGAAGATCATAGTAGAAAGCTTTCCGAAGGATCAGCCTATCATCTTTGCGCCTGATAAAAACCTGGGAAGTTATATAAACAAGAAGACAGGAAGGAAGATGCTGCTTTGGAACGGCGCTTGCATGGTTCACGAAATCTTTAGCCTGGAAAAAATTACACGGTTAAAGGTCAGGCACCCTCATG
This sequence comes from Chitinophagaceae bacterium, assembly GCA_036002905.1. Taxonomy (GTDB): domain Bacteria; phylum Bacteroidota; class Bacteroidia; order Chitinophagales; family Chitinophagaceae; genus VBAU01. The sequence goes on along the minus strand of DASYSW010000084.1, from coordinate 9,516 downwards.
CAAAACTGATCGCTCACCCTGAATGTGAGGACCCGATATTAAGGATTGCTGATTATATTGGATCAACGACAGGCCTTTTGAAGTTTACAAAATCAGATCCATCGCAGGAATATATTGTGGCTACTGAGACAGGAATTCTTCACCAGATGGTGAAAGCGAACCCGGAAAAAACATTTATACCAGCCCCACCCGATAATTCCTGTGCCTGTAATGATTGCCCGCATATGAAACGTAATACATTGGAGAAGCTTTATCTCTGTATGAAATATGAAACGCCCGAAATAACCATGGAAGAGAGCTTGCGGGTGGCTGCAAAAAAGCCTATAGATCGGATGCTCGAGATCAGTGCAGCAGCAGGATTATGATTTCATATTAAAGAGAAATTCACTGCAAGAATTTAATGAATGGTAATAAAATTAGAGTATCGCGATAGTTACATTTGCAATCTTAAATGCCCTTTACGTTCTCACATCCAGCAGTTGTCTTACCCCTAACCAAAGCAAGGCTAAATCTTTCTGCCACAGGTCTTATCATTGGCAGCATGATACCCGACTTTGAATATTTTATCCGGATGATAGACAAAACCAGGTATAGTCATACATTATTTGGGATATTTTGGTTCGATCTGCCATTAACCCTGCTGGTAAGTTTTATCTACCACCAGGTTGTGCGGAATTCCTTATTTGACAACCTGCCATCTTTTTTGAAGGACCGGTTTTCTGTTTATAAGAAATTTAATTGGCCCAAATATTTTGTAAAAAACTGGGCTATTGTGCTTGTTTCTGTCATTGTCGGTACTGTCTCACACATACTTTGGGATGGAGTCACACATCACACGATGTTTTATGTAAAACAGGCAGAGCTGTCAACGATGATGAAAATTGGAACAATAAACCTGGCGGGATATAAATTTCTGCAACTGGCCAGTTCCGTTGTGGGAGGGCTCGCCGTTATCTATTCCATTTTTTCCTTGCGAAGAATTCATCAGCCAAAAACAAAAATTGATTACAGGTATTGGGTAATGGTCTTCTTCATAGCTTTTTTTGTTTTCTTTTTAAGATTTTCCAGGTTTGGTTTTCACTTTTACTACTTCAAGTATCATCGTGCCATTGCTGTAACTTTTATTTCCACCCTGATGATTGGTCTGATATTGACACCCCTGCTTCTATATAAAAGGCCGCTAAGCGCAGAACCCTCTTAAAAGAGAAAGCAGCGGCTGACACTGAAACCTGGAATTAATAATTGGCCAGCGGATTTTTTCAGTTATAATTTTGCTTATGCCTAAACTTAGCGCGGGTATATTGGTTTACCGCATGAAGAAGAAAATGATTGAGGTCTTTCTCTGCCATCCAGGGGGACCGTTTTACAAAAACAAAGACAACGGAGTATGGACAATCCCTAAGGGGGAATTTGACGAGACAGAGGAAGCCTTTATTGCGGCAAAGAGGGAATTTGAAGAAGAAACGGGGCAGAAAATAAACGGAGACTTTATTGCGATGAAACCAATAAGATACAAGGATGGACGAAAGATTGTCTATGCCTGGGCAGTTGAAGGGGACGTTGACACAGCTAATATAAAAAGTAATACCTTCTTACTTGAATGGCCTCCGAAATCCGGTAAACATATTGAAACACCGGAAGTGGATAAGGGAGAATGGTTCACGATCGAGGAAGCAAAGCAAAAAATACTTCCATCCCTTTCTCAATTAATTGAAGATCTCGTTGAGAATATTGCCGGGTAAGTAATGCTATTCCTTTCCCGTTATTTCTCCGAGCATCATTTCGTGTAATTCAATTTTTCGTGTAGCGGGATTGACAAATTTTAAATCCAATTTTGTTATTCCGAAATCCGGAACACTATAAGTTAAGCCGATGCTATAACCAGATTGACGAATGTCCGCCAAGTCAGTTCTATCGAACAAAAGCCAGATCGGTTTTTTCCCTTTCAGAAAAATTGAGTCATCAAATTGCTTTCGCTCAGTCCCTGTGTAAAAATTGAAAGACGAGCTGTAATTATCTTTCCAGAAATAGACATTAACCGGGTCAACATTTCCTTTTATTTTTTTTGCCAGCTCATTGCCGCCCTGGTATTTCAAAAGCTGCTGATAAAAATTGGCGTTCAGTAAAAAAAATGAAACGACCATTGTGGCTACAGAGGCGCAAATAGCTTTTTGGACGTAAGATAATTGCTGGTTTCTTAAAAAATAGAATACAACGGCAAGCAACAGGACAGTTAAGAGAATAATGAGCAAACTTTTTACAGGGAAGGCCCATGCATTCACCAAGGCGACCAGCAGCAGCATTAAAAAGCAAACCACCATCTGGATGATAAATAGTACTCTTGGTCTAATGGAAGCAACGATGATCCATGAAGCAGTTATTACCGCAGTTGCCGGAAAAATGATATTTATATAGTGAGGTAGCTTAAAGCCGGAGAGGGTCAGGACGATGACGATTGTCAAGAAGGTTGCAGTGGTAAGCCATTCGTTTGTCCGTTTGAAAAAGTCCTTCAGCCGACCAAAAATAGCGATGTAAGCAAGAATGCTCCAGGGAACAAAGGCCCAGAGAAATGAATGGAAGAAAAAGAGATAATCATTTTTTGCATCGCTTCCAAAACTATCGCCCTTAAACCGCTCAACGGTTTGCCCGAATAAAATAAATTTTACGCCGTCGATGTGGTCTTCTTTTCTTACAATTTTTTCGGGGTGCAAATTATACTGCAGGTAGAAGCAATAGACAACGGGAAAAATAAATGCCGCAAAGCCAACCAAAACGATTAACCATTTCCAATTCAAAAAGATCTTCCATTGCCTGAGGTAGACAATATAAAAGAACAACCCAACCAAAGGAGTAAACACTGCAATATGCCCCTTTGTGTCGAAGCCGAGGGCTAATCCAGCTGCAAGACCAAAAGCATTTGCGATCTTTTTATGCAGGATAAATTCTACTCCCTGCCATGTAGCAAATGCCACGCACGCGGTAAGGATCGCGTCCATTCTCACGTCATTGTTGGCCAGCATAAAAGCAAAAGCGGAAGCGATGATCAATGCGGCAAGCTTGCCAGTTTCCCTGTTGTACAAGGATCTTCCTAAACCGTAAGCAGAGTAAATACAAAGTATCGTAAAAAGCAAAGAAGGGAAACGATAAGCAAAACTTGTAAGGCCAAAAATTTTATAGCTCAGCGCGCAAAGCCAGAAAAGCAAATGTGGCTTATCCAGGTAATCCTGGCCCGCATCAATAAGATTCACATAGTCACGGTTTAGATACATGTGCATGGCAATGTTAGCATGATGGGCAGAATCATTGTCCATCAAAGGCACAAGCAGGCCGATTGTATAAACCAGGCCAAGCAGCAAAAAAAGGAAAATATAAGTGCCCCGCGAAAGAATAGGAGTATCCAAACAACGGAATTTGCAGGCAAAGTAAAAGTGTTTTTATTACAATGAAGCCACGAGGTCATTTACTTTAGTTTTTATCATGTCCCTTACCATCCTAAAATTATTTTGATCCATATCTTTCGGATCCGGTATCTCCCAGTCAATGAATTTTTTTGCCGGCATCCATGGACAAGCATCTCCACAGCCCATTGTAACCACTACATCGAATGGGGCAAATTGCTTTACCTGGTTTAAGGATTTCGAATGATGTTGGGTCAAGTCATACCCGATCTCTTTCATGGCAGCAACTGCTTTTGCATTTATTTTGCCAGATGGTCTTGAACCAGCGCTGTGTGCTTCACTGACACCGGTCATTCTGGCAAAGGCTTCAGCCATTTGAGAGCGGTTGCTATTTTCTATGCAAACAAATAAGATTTTCATGAAAGGAATTTTCTCATCACTTTAGCTGTGGCAGGACAAACAAAAGAAAATTCTGCTGTATTTTTTATTTCGGGGGGTACGTCTTTTCGATCAAGTACCTCGTAGCCCTCCTTTGTAAAAAAATCTTTTGCGGAGGTAGTTAGCAAATAGAGCTCATAGATTCCTTTTTGGCGGGCAGTTTTTTCCAGCTCATTTACGATAAATTTTCCCAATCCCTTTTTTTGCAGATCTGTTCTCACACTGATGCTACGAAGAAGGGCGGAATTTTTAAAAAGTTCTAATCCACCTGTTCCAACTACAACTCCATTACTCAGACAAGCAAAAAGGGTTTTGGTTTCGTCAAGATCGCTCGTAGGCAGATCACTGCTTGCCAGCAAGGAAAGAATAGCGGCTCTTGAGCCTTCGTCGGCAACAACCAACTTGCATTCACTTAAGGAATTCATAATAGCGGGTTAAAAAGGGGCCGTTCAAAACAAACAGCCCCTGGTCTCAACAACATTTTGCATTTACTTCTTTCAATTTCTCAAAAAGGGAATTAAAATCACTAGTGAATTTTTCAAAAGCTTTCCAGTTAATACAGTAACAGCTTCTCGGCCCGTCAAGTTCCCCGGTGATAAGCCCCGCATTCTTCAGCTCTTTCAAATGCTGACTAACAGTACTTTGAGCCAGCGGTAATACCTCAACTATCTCATTGCAGATACATTCATTTTTTTTTGCCAGCACACTGAGGATAGCGATACGGGCGGGGTGACTAACGGCTTTCGCGAAAGTCGCCAGGGACTGTTCTTTTAAACTGAATTCTTCTTTTTTGTGAAAGGCCATTTTATTATCTATTATCGCAAATATACGATTAAGGATTAGGCGTCAAAAATATTTTAAGGGCTAATCACTTTCGAGCCGACTCTTTACGAGGGATATAATAATTCCGCTAAAGATGATGCAACAGATCCCTGTCCATGAAATGATATCGGGGAAGGCATCTCCCAGGGCCATTCCGATGAAAACGGAAAAAATGATATTAGCGTAACCAAAAACGGAAACGATTCCCGCTTTGTCTGCGCCGTAGGCCTTCGTAACAAAGTATTGTCCGAATAAAGCGGCGAGGCCCAGCCAGGTAACGTACATCCACTCCTTTCCTTTCGGCCATCTCCATTGAATAAAAAAGAAATCGTCACTTTGGATATGCGTGAGCGAGCCTGTCATCATAAATAGAGTTGGAAGCAATACTCCACAAAAAATAAATGAAGAAACAATAACGCGTGGATCATAGTATGGCGCCAGTTTTCCCAACGTTATGTAAGCTATAGCGGAAACGATACCGGAAAGCAAACCCATGGCATGGTAATACCAATGAAAATGCATATTAGGTTTGTACACTAACAGCATCCCGAGAAAACCAACAACCACGGCGAGCAATACGAAAGGGCCATGATATTCCCGGAAAAGCAAAAATGAAAATAGCGCAATGAACACAGCTGAGGAAAGATTGTACGTCATTGCGGTACTCAAAGGCAAATGCAGGATGCAATACAACAAAGTGTACAGGGCGACCGTGCCCATAAATCCCCTGAAAACAAGTAAGTGAAATTTCCCTCCTTTGTTAACCGGCGGTTTAGCAATCAAAGCGACCGCTAATGCTATTGCGCCGACCAGGTTGCGGAAGAATACAAGTTGACCGGTATTAAAACTTCCTCTCAACAATTTAGCAGAGCCACCCATCAATGAAAAACCAAGGGCAGCCAGCAACATATAAAAGATTCCTTTGTATCTGTTGTTCAAATTCATGAAATCGTCGCGAGCCGTTCAACGGCTGCCTCCAGGGTTTCTTCTTTTTTTGCGAAACAGAAACGAACCACTTTATTGTCAGTGCCTGCCCTGTAAAAAACGGAAACAGGAATTGTGGCAACTCCGTATTCTTTTGTGATGCGGATTGAAAAATCTTTGTCCGCTTCGTGGCTAATGTCATCGTAGGTTCCGCAAACAAAATAACTGCCCGAGCTCTTCAGCAATTTGAATTTTGTGGTTTCCATCAATTTTACAAAGTGATCTCGTTTCCGTTGCATAAAGGACGCCAGGGGTAAGTAGGAATTTTTGTCCTGTAAAAATTTTGCCAGCGCAACCTGCATAGGCGAGTTGCAAGAGAAACAATTGAATTGATGCACCTTTCTGAATTCTATCGTCAGCTCTGGTGAGGAAACACAGTAGCCGAGTTTCCAGCCGGTACAGTGAAAAACTTTTCCAAACGAGAAACAAACAAAACTTTTTTCCAACAGGTCAGGATACCGGAGAATTGATTGGTGTGGAATACCATCAAAAATCAAATGCTCATACACCTCGTCACTGCATATAAAAATGTTCTTGCCTTTGACAATTGAACGCAGCTCAGTGATATCATTGGCAGATAAAACAGATCCTGTTGGATTATGCGGAGAATTGAGCATAATCATTTTTGTCTTTGGCGAGATATTCTGCCTCACCTTGTCCCAATCGATTTTGTATTCCGGAAATTCCAGGTCAATTAAAACAGGAACTGCACCATTGACCTCAACGCTTGGAATGTAGCTATCATAGCCAGGTTCAAAAATGATCACTTCGTCGCCTGGTTGGAGCACGGTTGTGAGTGCCGTATAGATGGCATAAGTACCCCCGGGAGTGATCGTAATTTGGGTATCCGGGTTTACCGTGGTGTTGTACAGAAATTGAATTTTTTCCGAAAGAGACTGGCGTAAGGGCAGGTACCCCTGCATCGGGACGTACTGATTAAACCCTTTTTTCATCGCTTCATTTACAAGCGAGATAAGCTCTTCGCTCATTTCATAATCAGGGAAGCCTTGTCCCAGGTTAACAGCGTCATGCTCTGCTGCCAGGGCACTCATCACTGTAAAAATGGTTGTGCCGACGTTGGGAAGTTTGGATTGAATATGCAAACGAAAGAAATTAAAAATTCATGCCGAAGGTATCCCCTCCGTAAAAGTGAAAATGCAAACAAATTTAGGATGATATTACTTTCCAGATCTCTTATTGGCTTTTTGCGGCTTTTTTTTACCGATCAGCTGGTATGAATGATCGATCCACTCTTTCAATTTTTTCATCGGGACTGAACCGTCGACAATAATGGTATTCCAATGTTTTTTGTTCATGTGATAACCCGGTTGGACGCAATCGTATTGTTCTCGCAGTTCTATTGCCAGGTCAGGATCGCATTTTACATTAAAGCTTAGTTTTTCTTCATCAAGGCCGGTTATCAGGAAAATTTTTCCGGCTACTTTGTACACGAGCGTATCTTGTCCGAAGGGGAGTGTTTCTTCAACCCCTGGTTTATTCATACAGTATTCACGAAGAGTTTCGATATCCATCTGTCAAAAATCCGGTAAGTCAATCTGATAATATTGCAGTCGCTTCGATCTCTATCAAATAATCGGGCTCGATCAGTGCTTTTACTTCGATCATGCTTGTGCAGGGTTTGATAGCTGCGAAGAATTCGCCATGTGCTTCTCCATATTCTTCCCAGCGGGAAATGTCGGTGACAAACATCCGCGTTCTCACTACATCATTTAAAGAAGCGCCGGCCTGTTGCAACACCTTTTCTATTTTCTGAATGATAAATTTGGTTTGTTCATAAGCACTGGTGCCTCCTACTGGTTTCCCGGTTTGATCAACAGCCACCGTGCCTGTGACCTCAATAACATTACCAACTCTTACCGCGCGACTATAACCAACAATGTCTTCCCATTTTGTGCCTGAAGAATAATTTGTGCGTGCCATAGTATTTAAAACTTAGTTTTTTATTTCTACATTTTCCGGCTTGATCAGAGATTCCTCATGCATCCTTAAATAAATCTGGGCTACTGTCACTACATCTTTCTGACAATAAATTGAAATGCGGCTCATGTTTTTTTCTTTCCAATACACTTCGTGTACTTTACTTCCATCGATATCATCCTTTGAGGTAGTGATTCCTAATGTGTGCGCAAGGAGGTTTAACGAAGTATAGCTTTTATAGTCGCCAAATTTCCAGAGTTCAAGCGTATCAAGATGTGGAACATCCCATGGCTTTCTTCCATGAAGTTTCAGGATCTCAGGAATAGGTAGATGGTTAACAACGAACCGACGGCAGAGATAAGGAAAATCGAACTCTTTTCCGTTATGTGCACAAAGAAATTTATTTCCGTCGCTACACCACCTGTTCAACATTTCAGAAAACTGGTGCAGGAGCAATTGCTCATCATGACCACAGAAAGATTTAACGACGAGTTTTTTTTCCACGCCCGATCCCTGTATTACGCCGCAACTAATACAAATAATTTTTCCAAATTCAGCATAGATACCGGCCCGGGAATAAATGCTTTGAGACGTTTCCGTTTCTTTGTTCCGTATGAGATACGATGCTTTCAGGTCCCACAAGGTTTTCCATTCATCGGGCATGTTTTCATGGCCGTCATGTTGAGGAACCGTCTCAATATCGAGGAAGAGAATGTTGTAAAGTTGAATTGACATAGAACAACATGCGAATTATTCTAAAGATAAATAAAACAGATTTTAGTCGCACATTGTTCAAAGGTACTTATCACCGGCGGCTTTCTTGACCTCTGCCAGATAATCCTTTATTTCCTGTTCTTTTTCTTTCTTACAAATGAGTAAAACATCTTTGGTGTCAACCACAATGAAGTTTTCAAGGCCCTGCAAAACGATAAGTTTTGTGTCCGGCACATGCACCATGCATTTGCTGGCGTCGATAGAAATTACTTTTTTTCCCGCTATCGCATTCCCCCGCGGGTCCTTCGCCATGTTCTCCCATGCGCTATTCCACGTACCAAGATCACTCCAACCAAATGAAGCGGGAATCACATATACATTATCTGCCTTTTCCATTATGCCAAAATCAATGGAAATATTAGAGCATTGTGGATAGATCTCATTGATGACGGTGCCTTCTTCCTTTGTATTGAATTTGTCTTTCTCCGCCGCGAAGACCTCATACATTTCCGGCAAATATTTTTCAAACGCCGTCAAAATGTTTTTCACCTTCCAGAAAAATATACCCGCGTTCCATAAGAAATCACCGCTGGCAATAAAAGTCCTTGCCAACTCAAGATTGGGTTTCTCTGTAAAAGTTTTCACTTTAAAAATTCCCGGGGCTGCTTCGATCGTATCATGTTGTATATAACCATAGCCGGTATTCGGATATGTAGGAGTTACACCCAGCGTTACAAGCGAATTCAGATGGTCGACAAAGTTTAATGCACTGCTTGTCGTTTTTACAAACTCGTCAGTTTCGAGGATCAGGTGGTCAGACGGTGCTGCCACCAAACACGCCTTCGGATCCCTTTTTATTAGTTTGAAAGATATGTATGCAAGGCAAGGTGCAGTGTTCTTGCGGAAAGGCTCACTCAAAATATTTTCTTCGGCCATCTGGGGTAGCTGTTTCTTTACGAGCGGCACGTATTCATTGGACGTAACAACATAAATATTTTCTTCAGGCACTACCCTGGAATATCTTTCAAAAGTCTGTTGAATAAGCGTTTTACCAGTGCCAAGGATATCCAAAAATTGTTTTGGATAGTTGGTGCGGCTCATCGGCCAAAACCTGCTTCCAATCCCTCCTGCCATGATGGCGACGTAATGATGTTTGTTCATGTCGTGAACGTCTGATTAATTTTAAATAAATCCTTCTCTCAAAAGGTCGTGAAGATGCACC